>DASSAY010000061.1:0-5519 GCA_035699185.1 Balneolaceae bacterium
TAGCCCATTATACCCGAAGCGATTACCTTAAGAATGGTTCCCATCAAAAATCCCGCGAAAGATCCCATTGCTGACCGGATGGCTTTGTCGGACGATTTGCCGGCGATCAATTCACCCACAAAAGCGCCAATTAGCGGGCCCAGAATCATCCCAAAAGGCGGAAAGAAAAATATGCCGATGATGAGTCCCGCAACGCTGCCCCAAACACCGTAGGATGAACCGCCGAATTTTTTCGTACCCCAGGTGGGAATGATGTAATCCAGCGCCACGATTACAGCCACAATCAACGCCCAGATAATCAGGAATGAAAGCGAAAAAGGCGCATGCGCGAATTGGAGCAAGATTAAGCCAACATAGCTCAGCGGCGGACCCGGCAATACGGGCAAGAGCGAGCCGATAAATCCGGCAAGGATGCAACCAATTCCGACAATAATTAAAATTGTTTCCATAGCTTATAAACTGATTTTAAAACTTCTACCTGACTCTATTTACAACTTATTTTCTCCAATTCAAATTGCATCTATTTAAGTAATTATTTCACATCTTTCGAAATTGCAAAGAATTAATTACAATACAGCTTCAAATTTAATGGCAGATTAATGAGCTATCTTAAATCTTTTTTTAACGAGCTTAAAAGGCGCAACATTTATAAGGTTGCCATTGCCTATGGTATTACCGGCTGGGTGATTGTGCAAATGGCATCCATCGCAGCAGATGCTTTCGGCGCGCCCGGATGGGTGATGAAAATGATCATCACGGTAGTTTTGCTTGGTTTTCCTGTCGCTATTATCCTTGCCTGGGCTTTTGAAATCACCCCGAATGGAATCAAGCGAACGCAGGAAACACCCGGAACAAAATCTTTCCAAGGCGGAAAAAAGCTCAAATACGGCTTTATCTGTTTGCTCGCTGCCGGAGCTTTATTCTTGCTGTCCAACAAATTATGGCTGACAAAGACAAGTGTTGCTTCAGAAGTTCAGCCAACAACTACAGCTATTCCGTCTGTTGCGGTATTGCCCTTCGAAGATTTTTCAAAAGAAGGCAATCAGGAATGGTTTGCCGATGGACTTACCGAAGAAATATTAAACAGCCTGGCGCGGCTGCAAGGACTGAAAGTAGCGGCCCGAACCTCATCCTTTCATTTCAAAAATACCAATCTTCCAATCCCACAAATTGCCGATACCCTTGGTGTGGACCATATTGTGGAAGGATCGGTGCGGCGCGTGGGTGATGACATGCGAATTACTGCGCAGTTAATCCGTGCCGAAGATGGTTTCCATCTCTGGTCAAAAACCTATAAACGAAAAGTGGATGATGTGTTTGAAGTGCAGGAAGACATCTCCGAAAACATCGCGACAGCGCTCGATATTTACCTGGATGAACAGAAGCGCGAAAAAATGTTCGCCTTCGGCACTCATAATGTGGATGCCTACGAAGCCTATTTAAAGGGACGAAATATTTATGAAGAACTGCATCAGGTTTCGGGAAGACTGGATGAATTATTCGAACTGACAGTCCCTTGGTTCACCAAAGCCATTCAATTAGATCCCGATTTTGCGGCTCCTTACTATTACCTTAACGATCCGTACGTCCACTATATTCTCAATTATCCCGAAAACAAGGTTGATACTTTAACGGTAGAAAAAGCACAAGAACGGATGCTTTACTACCTTAAACAAGCCATTGAATATACCAAAGATCCGGGACTCCGTTTGATGTACCGTTTTGAACGCACTTTTCTCTCTGAAAACTGGAGTGAAATTCCGGAATTGGTACAACAATTAAAAGAATCTGCCAATGCGCAACGAGCCTTTGCCATGCTTGGCGGCGGATGGACAGGAACCCTTCTTAGCATAACCGGACACGCAAAACTTCAGTATGAAGTGAGCAACAAAGCCTTAAAGCTTGATCCCTTGGATTTGGGACTGACAGCATCGCGCATCCAGGCATTAATATGTTTTGCAAGCTTGGATAGCGTAATGCAAGCTATCAATGAATTTAAGCTTAAAGGTCAGTATGCTGCAGAAATATCGTATGTTGAATTTTTTGTTTATTTAAGAGATGGTCAAATAGAAAAAGCAGGTTTAGTTGCTCAAAATAGTAATGGTATTAAAAGAATAATGTATAATGTGTTGCTTCGCGCAGTGCGGGGAAATGAAGCAGAAGCCATAAGCGGGTTTGAAACATTTCCAAAGGAATTTAAAAATTCATTTTCCTCAGCACTTATTCATTATGCTCTTGGAAATATTGAAAAAGCAAACAGTTTGGCGGCCCGGTTAGACAGTACTGCTTTCGGTCCCATCAAGTTGTTAAAAGCTTCAGCAGTTTATACCGTTGGCATCCTTCCCTTTGAATTAAAAGCAACACCAAATTTGGCGGCCCGCCTGCAAGAGGCCGGGGTTGAAGTAAAACCGGTTCAATGGGGAAGCGTTACCTTTCCACAAATTGTGCAGAAGGAGATGTAGGAACAATCCAAGCCTTAATATTCAAAATCCAAAACAAGAAGTTTCCATATTTTCGGATTTCGGTCATTCGGATTTGGAATTTCACTCTACCATCGGCAAATCAACACCACGCTCTTTAGCCGTTTTTATAGCTTCATCATAACCCGCATCGGCGTGACGCATCACCCCGCTTCCGGGATCGTTGGTTAATACGCGTTCGAGTCGTCGGTCGGCCATCTCAGTGCCATCGGCTACGCACACCATTCCGGCATGAATAGAATACCCGATTCCCACGCCGCCGCCGTGATGCAGCGACACCCAGCTCGCGCCGCTGGCGGTATTTAACATCGCGTTGAGCAACGGCCAGTCAGCAATAGCATCTGAGCCATCTTTCATACCTTCGGTCTCTCGGTTAGGGGAAGCAACCGAGCCGGTATCGAGATGATCACGCCCAACCACCAACGGCGCATCCACTTTTCCTTTCTTCACCAGCCAGTTAAACTTGGCTCCCATCTCAGCGCGTTCGCCGTATTCCAGCCAGCAAATTCGCGACGGCAATCCCTGAAAATGCACCTGTTCCTGCGCTTTGTGAATCCAACGGTTGAGGGCTTCTTTTTCGGGAAAGGTTTCGAGTACGGCCTTATCGGTAGTGGCGATATCTTCGGGATTACCGGAAAGCGCGGCCCAGCGAAAGGGACCTGATCCGCGGCAAAACAGGGGACGAATGAAGGCCGGCACAAATCCGGGAAAGTTAAAGGCTTCTTTCATCCCCCGGTGATCGGCTACTTGTCCGCGCAGGTTGTTGCCGTAATCAAAAGTTACCGCTCCCTTCTCCTGCATTTTCAGCATCGTTGCTACGTGCGTTACCATCGAATCCAGCACATCACTCTGATAGGCTTTGGGATCGCTTTCCCGTTTTTCATCCGCTTCAGCAAGTGAGTAGCCGGTGGGAATGTAGCCTAATTGCAGGTCGTGGGCCGAGGTTTGATCGGTAAGTACATCAGGAATTACTCCTTTTTCAAGCATTTTGGGCAGTACTTCGGCTACATTTCCTAAAAGTCCGATAGAAAGCGCTTCACCCTTTTCTTTGGCATTTAACGCTTTTTCGATCGCTTCATCCAGATCGGTACATTTTTCATCGCAGTAACCGGTTTCTACGCGCCGGTCGATTCGATGTTCATCTACTTCGATGCCCATGAATGCGGCTCCATTCATGGTGGCGGCCAAAGGCTGAGCGCCGCCCATACCACCGAGTCCGGCTGTTACGACGAGTTTTCCTTGAAGTGAGCCATCAAACTTCTGTCGGGCACATTCGGCGAAGGTTTCATAAGTGCCCTGCAAAATACCCTGTGTGCCGATGTAGATCCACGATCCTGCGGTCATTTGTCCGTACATGGTCAGGCCCATTTTGTCGAGCCGGCGGAATTCATCCCAGTTCGCCCAATTGGGCACGAGATGGGCGTTGGCGATAAGCACGCGGGGAGCTTCTTCGTGCGTCCGGAAAACCCCGACCGGCTTTCCGCTTTGCACGAGCAGGGTTTCATCATTCTCAAGCCGCTTTAAGGTTTCTACAATTTTGTGATAGCTTTTCCAGTTCCGCGCCGCTTTGCCACCACCGCCATAGACAATCAGTTCATCCGGTTTTTCGGCTACATCGGGATCCAAATTATTCATCAGCATGCGTAGGGCGGCTTCCTGGTGCCAGCCTTTGCAATTCAATTTGGTTCCTGTTGGCGCTTTGATGTTTTTGACGATTCCTGTTTGTGTTGCCATCACCTAAAATTTTGTTATTCTGAAGTTAGAGAAAGGTAAAAAATATATTCGTATTGCGAAGCGCGTATTTCGGTTGCTTCATACTTCACGGTTTAATCAGCCTAAAATATGCAATCCGCTCTATCCAATATTAAAAGTTGCTTCACTAAAGCGCATTATTTATTATAAACGGCATGACGGCAAAATAAAGTTTCAGTATCATATCTTGAATTAAACCCACATTACTAATGGCAAACGGACAAACCGGGGGCACAAATGCTCCTCTAAAAAAAGATTTTTTCGGCCACCCTCGCGGCCTATCTACACTTTTCTTTACCGAATTCTGGGAACGCTTCAGTTATTATGGAATGCGCGCCTTGCTGGTTTTATTTTTAGTGGCCTCGGTTACCGGCGAAAATCCCGGCTTGGGCATGACCGATGCGATGGCCACAGCCATTTATGGAATCTACACCTTCTTTGTCTATGTGCTGGCTCTTCCCGGCGGTTGGGTAGCTGACAATATTTGGGGCCAGCGCCGCTCGGTATTTGTCGGCGGTTGTATTATTGCGTTGGGTCACTTTACGATGGCTGCCCCTCTGATCGGTTTGCCCGAAGCTTCTACCTTTTATTTAGGCCTTGCCTTTATCACCATTGGTACCGGCTTGCTAAAACCTAACGTAAGTGTGATGGTTGGCGGGCTTTACCCCGAAGGCGGCGCGCGCCGTGACGCCGGCTTTTCCATTTTCTACATGGGCATTAACTTCGGTGCCATCTTCGGCCCCACACTCTGTAGTTTACTGGGTGAAGGCTATAACTGGCACTGGGGCTTTTCTTTAGCCGGTTTCGGTATGCTTGTTGGCTTGATCTGGTATAAATATGGTGAAAAATATCTTGGTGATATTGGCACCTTCCAAACCAATGAGAGTGATGAAGCTATCTCAAAAAAAACGCGCAATTTTTACATTATTACCGCTATATCAATTGCCTTTGTAGGTATCATCGCCTGGCTGATGAGTGCGAATGCTTTAGGCATTACCTTAGAAGAGCTTGCCCGGTTCCTTGGCGTTAGCGTTGCATTAATCGCGGTTGTTTATTTCACCTATCTTATTTTGGATGCCCGTTGGATTATCGGCGTGTTATTGTTTACCACGGTCTGCTTTATCGGCTATACCACCGTTTTAGATACCGATTCCCTGCTTGCTTTTCAGAATAGTATTTTATTAACGGTTGCGGCCTTCTTAATACTGAATATAGCAAGGGTGATGATGCCTACCGTTCAGGTAACACTGGAAAAGAAACGACTGATGGTCATCTTCTGGCTGTTTA
>DASSAY010000062.1:0-4189 GCA_035699185.1 Balneolaceae bacterium
TGAGCTCTCCAACCGGCGGCGCTTCATCCGGTAGCAATTCAACCGTAACCGAACCGGCACAAAAAAGTACAATGCGTTGGGTATTTTTCGGCATCATAGCTGCAATCTTAGCTTATATTGCAACGCAATGATTTCAGCAGATTCTACACCGGTTTATGATACTCCGTTTTGGCCGTTCGATGCTGCTTGGGATTGCTCCGACTGGCTCGAATGGCGTAAAGAATTGGTAAGAGCTCACGGCAGACCGGCAGCAAATAAGAAATTTTTGAAGGCGTGGAAAAAACAGTCCTTTTGGTCGTGGAATGTTTCATTCTGCAAATATGATTCCGAGTTTGCAGATTACTTCCAAAGCGTTGGTTTAGAGCCTGAAAACTTTGTCGCTGAAACCGTAAACAATCTTAAAGATGCTGCCGTAAATACGTCGGGCACGTTGGCAAAATTAGGCACATTTAAGGGCATCTTGGTTTTGCTGTTTGCAGTATTTTTAGTCATCTGGTATAAAGACGAAATTTTTTCATAAAGAATCTTCCGGCTCTGCTGAGGAGCAACCGCGAAGGGAAGCGGAAAGGAGCCGGCAACTCACCCAGAACAGTTGCCGGCACTTTCTCAAATCATCTACAAAAAAACGGTAATCATGTTTAAAAAAATCGGCGATTTCCTTTTAAAAGTGGCCATTCCTTTCATCATTTCGCGAATCAATTTAGATGTTGAAAAGGTGAAAACCGAAACCGGCATCTTTCTTCACTTTGTAGTAGGTGTGGTCGGCATTCAATTGGTGAAGTTGGCTATCGGTATCAACTCTACAGATATGGGCGTTTATTTACGCGTCAGGATTGAAACCATTGATACAACTTTAGTTGATAAGACATTTCCACTTTTTACGACAGGAGAAAAAATAGAGCCGGCAAAAGCGTTGCGATTAGATACACCGATTGAGCCTTATTTGTCGAATTCCTTAGAGCGTAAATTGGAGGAATGGAGTCGTGAAGCGAATCAAAATTTACTCGAAACCATAAAGCAAAATAAATAACAATGGGACAGCCAAAACCATATAAAATAAACGTTCGGGACAAGTACGGAAACGAAGATGAAATTCAGGTCGAAGTTACCGAAAAGGAAAATTACAACTGGTATATCCGTTTGGGATTTGAACGGTATTGGTTGACGACAAAAGCAGTTGTTAAAAAGCTGCTGGAAAAGAAAGGGTACGAAATCTTGGATTAAATTCATTGGTGAATTTATGAAGCACGAAGTTTATCAGGTGTACAATCCACAGCAGAAACAATTTGTCAAAATGCGGAATGGTCGAATTTTGGAAAATTCTTATTTTCAGTTTGAAGGCGTTCCGCTTTTTGGTGAAGGTAAAAAAAAAGAACCTTCGCAGGCCTTAGCATCGGAGAAATCAAATACATCATTGAAACCGGAACAGAATGAACCGGCAGAAGATAAAGCAGAAGTTGAGCCGGTTAATGATGAACCTGATAAAGAAGATGGCATGGGGTTTATGGGTTATTTTTAAAAGGCCTTGCGGCTGGCTGCTGTCGAAATGGATTGAACGAAAATCAAAAAAGTTGCTAAAAAATACGCTAAAAGAGTATGAAAGAAGGCATAAAAATTGAACTTGAAAAGCTGCAAAGCTTTGAAGCATCACAGATGCAGCAGGATGAACCGGCGCTTGGCGCTGCCGAAACCGTACAGCAGGAGGAACGAAGAACCGCGGCTTTAGAGGGCTTGGAAAAAACGGCCGCTTGGGCGGTTGAAGCAATTCAGAAGTCAGCAGATAGAAGCGGTTTACCAGGCATTTCCAAAGATGAGGAATTCCGTAAAGATTATACGGCCTTGGGAATGATTTGTATAGAAGAAATGGCAGATGATGAATTTCTTAAAAAGAGCCCACAATATGCCTTTGGCATTTTAACGGCTGGCATCTTGGTTCAAAATGGAATGGCACTTTCAAAAGCGAAAAAAAAGAAGGATGAACAAGAGTAGAATTTTTGGCGTTGTAAATGGGATGAGTGGCAACGGAAAAAGCTACTTCATAATGAACTATTTAATTCCGGTGCTGGCAAAATCTAAGCCGGTGTTGGTGCTCGATGTAACTGGAGAATATGAAGGAAAAATTTATCAGGATTTTGATGAATTCTTTCGGTATGTAAAAACAACCGGCGGCATCGAAAAGGGCGTTCACGTTTTGCGCTGGAAGAAGCAGGAAACCGCAATCCGGTTGATTCATTTTGTGCGAAAAATGGAAGTGCCGGTAAGTCTCGTTTTAGAGGAAGCGCACATTTTATTTAACGACTCGGAATTACATAAAGCGGTGAAAACTCCGCTTCGAGAATTGTGCTTTTTAGGCAGGCATTTTGCCATTGATACGATACTTTGCTCTCAAAGACCGGCAAGTTTGCCGCCAAATGTGCGTTCGCAGGCTCAATTTTTTGTCAGTTTTAAGCAAAAAGAACGTGCTGACATTGATTATTTACGGCAAAAATCAGAAACTGCCGTAAAAGTTGCAGAATTGAAACAAAAGCAGTTTTTTTCTATAGGCGAACAACCGAAAGGTTTTTCGGAAATTAAAATTAACGAGGTAAATCAGTTATGAGTAAGAAAAAGTTAGTTGGTTTAGCATGGACAGCAGGCGCGGTGCTCGTAGGATTGGTGGCGTGGAGCTGGTTTGATGGTGAAGAAAAAATAGAAGAAATAAAAGGCAAAACGGCTTAAACCGGCGCGCTTTTTATTCTTATAAACTCTTAAAAATATCATTATGGATGCTCAAAAGTTAAGTACAATTAAGGCGCTGGACGGCGGGGACGATTTTTACGCAAATCCGGGAAAAATCTTAGGCCTGTATATTTTAGTCAAAGGAACCAATAAAGTTGGTCAAGTCGGGACACCGGCAGACGTGGGGCGCTTCATCACAGAGCGGGACGGAAATCAAAAGCAGAATGTTGATTTCAAGGATTTGCAGAAAATTATGAACACCCGCAGCGGAATTTCGATTTTGGAATCGGTTGATGGGGGTGCATTTTTGGCAAGTGCATTTATGCCATTCTTTGAAGCGGGCTTTCCAAATTGCATGAATGTGATTGACAAGGAGGAATTGAACATCGAGTATCAACCGGCTGCCAACGTAGACGCGGTTTTTGCTGATTTGTCTATCGAAGTTTGGATGAAAACCGCGTCTTATGATGAGCGGTACGAATTCTTGATTGGCACGCACAATGCCAATTATGGTGCTGCTGTTGATAGCGATCCGCGCAATTTAGGGCGGCCAAATATTACCAACATCTTCATTGATGATGCTGGCGATATTATGAAAAATTTTGCACTTGAGCAGTCCGGCAAGACAGTTGTTTCAACCGCGACTTACGATCTGCTACGCGCAATGACGTTGCAGGAAAATCAAATCGAGGATGAAACTTTCGATCTGGTTAAGATCTCAACGACTACGCCGGGCGATTGGGACACTCTGAAAAATTACAGCAGTATCGCAACGCTGTCAGCTTCGGGGGCTGGCAATATTCGTTTGATACTCTGTAGCATCAATTATTAGCCGTCTCTCTTTTATCTCCCTGTAGGTAAAGAGTTAAGTTAAGGCAGGCTGGTTGACAGCCGGTCTGCCTTCTTTTTTAATCATAAAATATATCATGTACAGATGGCTTTTATTGACTTCATAGGGGACTGGATAACGAACACTTCTAAGGTTCCGGCACAACTTCGGAATCTTGCATCTGAACTGGAAAACGATTTAATCGAAACCAGTCAGGATTTGCAGGATGAGCTAAGCGATTCGGGACAGGCAGCCGCAAAAAATTTACGCAAGTCAAAGTTTGCTTCACTTGGGGCAAAGGCTGGATTGTGGCTGTCAGAACCGGCAAATATGCTGCTTACGGTAGCTGGCGTTATAGGGGCAATTTTCTTAGTCCTTTCTGTTTCCAAAAAAACCTAAAAAATGTTAGCACCGCGAAGATTCATATCAGGCGACAGATTTTCGGTACAGATAGAACCGGAACGATTCCGGCAGCGCCGGTATATCCAGCCGGTGCGCGTTCCGGCACCGGAACCAGAGCCGCGATCGCGGCAGGTTCCTAAAGTGCAATCACCTGGGGAACAGCAGAAATCCGGTTTACCAGGCAAAACCAAAAAGACCGCTAATAGCTCGAAAACGCAGATTTCAGGCAATACCGGAAGT
>DASSAY010000063.1:0-4423 GCA_035699185.1 Balneolaceae bacterium
CGTAGCGAATGTGATGGATCGCCTCAATTTTGAAGAAGGCGAAGTCATCACCCACTCGTGGATTACCAAATCACTGGGGCGGGCACAGTCGAAAGTGGAGCAGAACAACTTCAGCATTCGAAAAAAGCAGCTGGAGTACGATGATGTGCTCAACAACCAGCGTGAAGTAATTTATGCCCGACGAAAACATGCGCTTTCGGGTGATGAACTGCGCAGTGATATTTATGATATGCTCGAAGAGCTGGTTGAAAATGTGGTTGAAACGCATTACCCGCAGGGCGAGCTGGAAGAATTACGCGATACAATTCTGCGTTTCTTAGCCGTCGATATTGATTTGGGTATCGAACGGATGGCCGAGATGGGTGAAGATATGCTTATCGATCATATCATCAAGCGGGCGTATGAAGTGTATCGCCAGAAAGAAAAGATGATTTCCGAGCCGCTTCATCAGGTTATTAAAAACATCCAAAATTCGGATGCCGAGAAAAAACCATCCAAAATACAGGTTATTTTCACGGATGGCATTCGCCGGATGCGTGTGATTGTTGATGTAGAAAAAGCCATCGAAAATGAAGGCCACGAAGTAGCGCGGGCGCTGGAACGAACGGCTGTTCTTTCCATTATTGATGATAAATGGATGGAACACCTGCGCGAACTTGATTCGGTAAAAGAAGGAATCGGGCTGCGGGCGTACGGACAAAAAGATCCGCTTTTGGAGTACAAGCGCGAAGCTTTCGAGATGTTCAAGCAGTTGCTGGATGAAATCAACCGTGAAGCTATTTCGCTGATCTGGAAAGCTATCCCTGAAATGCAGGCCGATCAGTCGCGCATTAAGCAGGCCCCTCAAGAACGTGCCAAAGTGGATATGAACAGCGCCAAAACCCAACACTCTGATGCCACGAATATGGGCTTTAAAGCCGGTGCCGCCCAACAGCAAAACGGTGGTCCCGATGGAGGCCAACAACAGCAGCGAAGCGATCAAAAACCGCAGCCGGTTACGGTGGACGAAGAGCCGGGCCGTAACGATTACGTGAAAATCCAGAACATGAGCAGCGGCGAAGTGATCGACATCAAATGGAAAAAAGCCAAACGCATGATCGAGCAAGATAGCTGGGTGCTGATTGAGAAGTAGGTAAGTAGTAGAAAGTATGGGACGAGAAAAGAACGGCACTTGAGTTTTATAAGCTTGTGCGGGGGTTGCATTCCCGAACGGAATTACGGGAGCAACTTTCTTTAAGCCGGCTATTATTTGACGCACAAGATGCCCGTCCTGCAGTTTTTGTAAAAATCCCCTTGCCCATCTCGTAAATCATTTCTTTATTGTCGAATCTATATCTAATTCAACCAAAGAAAATGAAATTTTTTACAAAGCTTTTATTCTTCCTGCTTTTCATTCCTTTTATCGCTTCAGCCCAAACCGGGCTTGATACGCTCAGCCTTAAAACCATTTTTTATGAACCGCTTTTAGCCGGCAACCGGCCTGATTTTGTTTCCTTTTCGCCTGATTTGTCGCACGTTTATTACCAGGCGAATGATTCTTCGATGATGGAAGAGGAGTATCTTCGGGTAACTTTAAACGGCACCCAACGAGAGCCCGGGCCGGACAAATATGAGCGAGGATTCAGCCTTTCACCCGATGGACAAAAAATCGTGTACGAAGATGAAGGCGATATTTGGATTGCCAGTCCCGACTTCACCCATAAAAGACAGCTTATCGAGTCTGATCTTTCCGAGTACAACGCCACCTGGTCACCCGACAGCCGCCGTATTGCTTTTGTACAGGAGGGTGATGTATGGATGATCAATGTGCAAAGCTCGAAACTCACGCAGGTTACCTCAAAGAAGGATGATGAACCGGGCTACAGCATTGCCGAATGGGCCGGGAATGATAAGCTGGTACTTGTTCAATGGGATACTTCCGATTACAAAAAATATTATTTCCCTGAATATGTCGGGCAATATGTAGAGCCGGGAATAACGCGTCGCGGAGTTGCTACTCAATTGATTTCGGTTGCTTATCTCGATTCACTTAAAATTGATCAAATTAGCGAACATAAAGGTTATACGAATATCAGTGTAAGTGCAGACGGACGATATTTAGCGGCAGGTCTTGTTGATCCGCCTATGAAAAACCGCGAAATCAAGGTTTTTGACATCAAAAAGGGTGAATGGACCACCGTTTTTGAAGATTCTACCGATGGCTGGTTTTATGGCACTGACCTGGCCTTCGCGCCCAAAGGCAGCAAGCTGATGTTTCAGTCCGAAAAAGATGGCTGGAATCAAATTTATACCGTCAATCCTGATGGCAGCGATTTAGAGCAGCAAACGGAAGGGAAATTCCAGGTGCCCTGGGTTGAGTGGACCGGCGCCCAAACGATGGTTTTTGCCTCTACCAAAGTCGATCCCGGCGAGCGCCACATTTACACTTTAAATATTGAAAACGGGAACATCAACAAGCTGACTGAACAACCCGGTTACCGGCAGGATTTCGAGCTCAGCCGCAATAGCCGTTACCTCGTTTACGAATACACCTATTTCAACGAGCCTTTTGAGCTGTACGCGCTTGATCTTCAAAATCCTGAAAAGGAGATCCGGTTGACGTACACGATTCCCAAACGGTTCAAACAAATTGACTGGCAAAAGAAAGATTATTTCCGGTTCACCGCGCGCGATGGCGAGACCGAAGTTTCGATGTCCGTTTTGGAACCACTGAATATGCAGCCGAGTAAAAAATATCCCGTGGTGGTGTTTGTGCACGGCGCAGGATCCCTGCAAAATGTGTACAAAGGCTGGTCGGATCACTACTTTCGCGAGTACATGTTTAACCAAATGCTGACGGCGCACGGCTACTACGTAATGCAGGTCGATTACCGCCACAGTACGGGTTACGGACGCGAATTCCGGGATGATGTTACCGGCTGGATGGGCAAGTACGAAACGCACGATATTGTGGATGGCATCAAATATCTGGCTGAGCATTATGCCCAAGCCGACACCAGCCGCGTTGGAGTTTACGGCGGAAGTTATGGAGGTTTCATGGCGCTTTACGCAACCAGCGTAGCCCCCGAGTATTTCGATGCCGCGGCCGCTCTCCGCGCCGTTACCAACTGGGAAAATTATTACCACACCAATCCCTGGTACACCATGCCGCGGCTGGGCAAACCCGAAACCGACTCCCTGAATTATGCGCGCAGTTCTCCCATCACCTACGTTGATCAGCTGAAGCAGCCGGTGCTCATTCTGCACGGGCTTATGGACAACAATGTGGGATTTCAGGATGCCGCTCAGTATATTCATGAGCTTATTCAGGCCGGCAATAAGGAATTTGAAATGATGATGTATCCATCGCAGCGCCATAGTTTTCGCGACCCTGATGCCTGGTATGATGAATATTCAAGAATTTATGAATTTTTCAATGAACAGTTGAAAGGGGTTGAATAATAGGTAAAAACCTACTTTCTATGTCATCCCGATGACCCGCTTTTTGGGGAAGAGGGATCTCAAATGTGATAAAAGCAGATAATGGAATTAAGATAAAAGCTGTATCAATGTTTGAGATCCCTCACATCCGTTCGGGATGACACTAAGAGAAAATGAAATAGGCTTTGAACAAAAGCTTTAGTTAGAGAAAGAAATATTTACATTAATGATCTGGATAATTTCAGCGGTTTTAATCTTCACCGTGGCACTCTTTATCGCCGACAAACTGCTTGCGGCGCCAAAGTACAAAGACAACAACTCCAACCATTTCGATGGTAAATGTTTCGTCAACCCTGATGATGTCGGGAATCACCATTACCTTGAAGTTTTAAAATGGTGGTTTTCAAAAAATGATAAAGGGGAATGGCCCAAAATTGCGCAGGGTGATCTGCCGCAGTTTCAAGTGCCCAGGCAAAGAGTTTCTTCGGGTGATCTGCATATTACCTTTATCAATCACGCCACCTTTTTAATTCAGGTTGACGGGCTGAATATTCTCACCGACCCCATTTGGAGTAATCGCGCCAGTCCCTACAACTGGATTGGACCCAAACGGCAGCGTCCGCCGGGACTCAAATTCGAAGATCTTCCGCCTATCGACCTGGTGCTGATCAGCCACAACCATTACGATCACCTTGATCTGAAAACCGTGCAACGCCTGCACCGGGAGCATGATCCGCAGTTCGTCGTGCCGCTCGGAGTTGAACATTTTTTGAACGAGCAGGGCATCACCCAAAATGTACACCTGGACTGGTGGGATGAATACGATTTTAACGGAGCATTATCCCTCACTGCCGTTCCCGCCCGTCACTTTTCGGGGCGCGGCCTGTTTGATCGCAACAAAACCCTTTGGTGCGGTTATGTGTTGCATACGGTAGAAGGGAATATTTACTTTGCGGGTGATTCCGGCTACGGCTCATTCTTTAAGGAAATCGGTCAGCGGTTT
>DASSAY010000064.1:0-6283 GCA_035699185.1 Balneolaceae bacterium
AGGGGACATGATTGATAAGGTTACTTTTGAAGAAACCACCTTCAACACGCTGCCTTATAAATTTGAAGCGGGGACTCCACCGATAGCAGCAGGAATTGGGTTTGGTGCCGCGATTGATTATCTGAATGAAATTGGCATGCAACATATTGCCGCGCGCGAACAGGAACTGCTTGAATATGCAACCGAGAAACTATTGGCGGTAGACGGCCTTCGAATTATTGGAACTGCTAAAGAAAAAGCATCCGTTATTTCATTCGTATTTGATGAAATCCATGCTCACGATGTGGGTACGATACTCGACCAGCAGGGGATAGCTATTCGAACGGGACATCATTGTGCGCAGCCAGCGATGCGGCGTTTTGGCGTTCCGGCAACTTCCCGGGCTTCGATCTCGTTTTATAATAATGAAGAAGATATCAACCGGCTCGTGGAAGGGCTGAAGAAGGTGAAGACGATATTTTGATTACCCGTGGAACACCCCTCAGATTTTCTTCAGAACATGAAGAAAATCATCTCCCCTCAAGGGGAGATTAATTCCCCCTTCGAAGGAGGTGCAGGGGGATGACTTGAAGTAACTATTCATATGTTTCCACTATGAAAAACAACTAAATTTTATATATATTTATTCTAAATAATTTGCGTTAAGAAATTAGAAGCGCGATTTAAACGAACTTCACACTATTATGCCTAAAATAAAAGAAATAGAACGCACTCCGAATCCCGATGCCATGCGTTTTGTGCTGGGAGAACCTTTAACGAAAGGAGTAACCAAGTCTTTCGAGAACGCGGCTGAAGCCGAAGGTGATAAACTGGCTGCCGCACTGTTTGCCATCGATCATGTAATCAACGTTTATTATGTTGATAAATATGTAACGGTGACGCAGGACGGAAACATGGTTTGGTCGGAGTTGTTGCGACTGCTCGCACCGCCGATTCGCGAAGCTTCTCCCGATATGAATGCTATTGAACATGATGAAGTGCATGCATCCAAAGAAGTACAGGATACGGATGATCCGCGCCTGATTGAAATCAATAAATTGTTGGACGAGCAGGTTCGTCCCTATCTGCTGGCCGATGGTGGCGGGCTTAAGATTTTAGGCCTGCAGGGCGATCGGCTAAAAGTTCACTATCAGGGAGCTTGCGGTACGTGTCCCACTGCTACGAGCGGTACTCTTTATGCCATTGAAAGCATGGTGAAGCGGATTGATCCCGAAATTCAGGTAATTTCAGTTTAAGAATAAAGAAGGTTATGTCCATTTCTATCAGCGAACGTGCAGCTGCGAGAATTAATGAAATTCGTGATGAGCAGCATCTTTCCGAAGACGCCAAATTGCGTGTGGGTGTTGTAAGTGGCGGTTGCTCGGGACTCACCTATGAACTCGATTTTGATTCAGACGGAAAAGGCTCTGAACAGGACCAGGAATTTGAGGACAAAGGAGTGAAACTGGTCGTGGATATGAGAAGTTTTCTCTACCTCTCCGGTACTGAACTTGATTACACTCAAGGATTGGAGGGACAAGGTTTTCACTTTGAAAATCCCAATGCTACACGTACTTGCTCTTGCGGGGAATCTTTTTCGATTTAAGTTTTCAACATAGATCATAAAAGTCATTCCCCTGCGCCCCCTTCGAAGGGGGACTTTTCAAAACAAGGATGTTTTCACAGCATCTTCAAAGAGGGAAGTAAAATGAATTATTTTAAAATAATACAGAACAGTACTTTTTCCCTTTTAAAATATTGATCTTGAAATTCTCAATTTCTTAAATCTGCTGGCGCCGCCAGCAGAGCATTATTCCCCCTTCGAAGGGGGCACAGGGGGATGATCGAGACTATTTTTAGTAAAACTGATTCCGTTATGGCTACCGATACTCAAGGCGAAATTGTTAATAAAATTCAGCAGTCTGATAAACTTGTAACCATCGACTTGCAAAAGCATTTCGATGATACTCCGCGAGCAGGACTGGATTTGAAGGAATTTCTTTTTAAAGGACTCATTCTTAAAGAAAAAGAATTTCGTCAGCAGTTGAAGGAGTACGACTGGAGTCAGTTTGACGGGAAATATACCTGTGTTTATTGCTCAACGGATGCCATTATTTCCAAATGGGCTTATATGTTAGTGGCGCAACATTTGGTACCTCATGCCAAAGATGTTTTTAAAGGCGAGCCGGATGATGTTTTGTTCGAACTTTATCGCCGCCGGCTGGAAGATGTGGACTGGGGTTCCTACAAAGGCAAGTTTGTGATTTTAAAGGGATGCAGTTCTAAAGAAAAGCCGGTGCCGGACAGCATTTATCTCTATGCCACTCAGAAACTCATTCCCTACGTTAAAAAGCTGATGTACGGCGAAGCCTGCTCGAATGTGCCGGTTTACCGGGGATAAATTTCTTCTTCCTTTTGATTTGATCTTATTTAAGTTCAAATCAATCCAGAACTGTTGCACAAGTTTCACAAAGGATAATACACGAAGAGGCACAAGTAAATTTTTGGTGTAACTTCGTGCCTTCTTTGCGTCCCTTTGTGAAATAGCTTCTGTTTCCTAAACATTCGCTTCTTTTTGTTACATTACCTTTCTTCAATCGAAACACAATAACAAATCAGAAACAAGTGTACGCATTAGTAACGGGAGCATCGCGCGGAATTGGGGAAAGCATTACGCAAGCGCTTTTGAGAGATGGCGCTAAAGTCATCGGTACTGCCCGAAGCTCATCCTTTCCCGATGAATTCAATCAAAACTCAAGTTTTGAAGGCCTTCATGTAGATTTGAGTGATCCTGATGAATTGAAATCAGTACTAAAGCCGGTTTTTAGACGTAAAGAAGTGCCGAATGTACTCATCAACAATGCGGGAATATTTGAAGAGGCGGGTTTTGAGGTTGAAGATGAGCAGTGGCTTAAAAACTGGGACCGGACGATGCAGGTGAATTTGCGGGCAGCTGCCTTGCTATCAAAATGGGCGCTGAACCGATGGCAGAAGGAGGATGGCGGCATTTTGATCAATATTTCATCCCGGGCCGCTTATCGTGGCGATACTCAAGAGTACGCTTCTTACGCTGCTTCAAAAGGTGCCCTGGTAGCCTTCACAAAAAGCATTGCCCGCGGTTTTGGTAAGCATGGTATTTCAGCCTATTCCATTGCCCCCGGTTTCATCAAAACGGACATGGCTATAGAATCTATTGATGTTTATGGTGAGGAATACCTGACTCAGGGCATGGCTTTCGATGAGATTACATCACCCGAAGAAGTGGGTGAACTGGTTGCTTTTCTGGCATCGGGAAAAGTGCCCCATATGACCGGGGCTACTTTTCACATTAACGGCGGTAGCTATATGATTTGATGTTGGATTCCAGATACCGGATATTGGATGCCAGATTGGCCGAGACGATTGAGGCTGGGGCTTCCCGAACTCGTCGGACATCACCGAAGGCATGGCTAAGCCACAAAACCAGATGTGCGACGAGGATCACTTATTTTACCACTATTTTGCCTTTCATCACTACATGAATGCTGCAGTAATAATCGGAGCTTTCGGTAGCGACCATGCTCCAGGATTCACCCGCTGATAGTACGGGCGAGGCCCATTTGTGATTCTCCGATTCCGTTACATCATGATCGACAAAGCCATTGTTTATAAAAACAACGGTGTCACCTTTGTTTACATAAAGTACAGGTGGATTGAATTTCATCTGTGCTATTTCAACGGTGTGAACCTCAGGAGTATGAGCGCAATTTGTTAACAGTATGGTCAGGAAAAACAGATAAGAAAGCTTTTTCATTATCGCTCTTCTGCTTACTTACTTTGCAACTGTTTTTGCACCATTTGGGCATGTTCCAAATGCGTTCTTAATGCCGGTAAAACATTTTGTAATAGCTGTTTTAGCTCTGCATTCTCCGTTTCGGGGATTAAAAGGCCTTCTACCGCATTGATGACCGCTTTATGATAGGCCACTTCATTATCGATATAAGCCTGATCAAAGGCTTCGGCAGACTTGGAACGCAAGGTTTCTTTTGTTGTCTCCGCATTGGTCAGCAACTGCTGGCTCACAGGATTATCCATCGGCGTGACGCCTAACTTTTTTGCCAGAGCGGCTGCTTGCGCGATAATCGCGTTGTGATCATTAATCATCGTTTCCGCGAAGTTCAGCACATCTTCATTTGTTGACATTTCTTTGGCAATTTCTGCGTATCCAATGTCTATTTTGTTTGCTACAACAGCTACATGAGCTACCTCGGCATCCGTGAGTTTAGGCATTTCCTGGGCAGCGGCAGGTACGCTTATTATGATCGCTAAAACAAGCAATCCGAGAGTTTTTTGGGCAAGAGTTTTAGTAAGTTTCATTTTTTTATAGTTTATGATTGTTAAGGTTAGTTATGCAAAGTTGTGAGCATTTGCAGGAGTTTTTTCGAGAGCCGTCATTCTGGCCAGAACATAGGCAGCAATAGCCATCACGATGTCTCGTACCGCAATATCCAGGTAGTCTCCTGATAAAATTAAAGTTAAAGCTATGAGGGCTAACCAGGCGCAGACAATATAAGCTCCAACCTCGGTTTTTGTGAAAACGATGATGCCCGCGACAATTTCGATAATGCCTACAATCATCATAAAAGCGGACGCGCTGAATGGAATGATTTCTTCCATATAGGCAGGCAAATACATTTCCCATTGCACGAGCAGGTTGAAGAATTTATCTAATCCCGCCGCGATAGGCAGAATGCCGAAGGTGAACTTTAAAATTTGCTGTAAATTATTGATTTGTAACCGCTTTGCTGTAGTTTCCATAACTTATTTATCGTTTATTGTGTTATAGCATCAAAACATTTTTTTGATGTTTAACTATTTGATGCAGATAGCAGCAAATGGTTACAAAAATTGTTGTAACTTTTTTGAAAGCTCTGCATCTAATCAATAAAAAGGCCGCGTAGCTATGGAAGCCATAAAAAGGAGTGAGTTTAAATCAAGTACAATACCTGATGAAAGGGTAGTGGAGCGTATATTAAATGGTGAAAAAGAGCTGTTTGAAATATTGATGCGAAGGTATAATCAAAGACTGTTTCGGGCGGTAAGAAGTTATTTGAGGGATGAGGACGATGTTAATGACACCTTGCAGGACAGCTATTTAAAAGCGTATCAGAAACTTTATCAATTTAAGGGTGATGCGGCTTTTTCGACCTGGCTGGTGAGGATTGGAATCAATGAAGCTTTGCAGCGGCTTAGAAAGCAGAAAGCAAATCAGGAAGTAAGTATTGACAGGAATGAAAACATTCAATTTGCGAATAAGGTTGATATGAATCCCGAGAAAAAAGTTATTAATCATGAAAACCGGCAGCTTATTGAACGCGCGGTTGACCGTTTGCCGGAAAAATATCGGACTATTTATATGTTACGAGAGATAGAGGGGATGAAAAATGCTGAAATTTCTGAGTGCCTCGAATTAACCGAAAGTAATGTTAAGGTACGATTTTACCGGGCAAGGAATCTACTTAAAGAAAGTTTATATGAACTTTCAGCGGATGCTGAAATCTTTGAATTTGGAAATGAGAAATGCGACCGGCTGGTAGAGAAGGTGATGGAGCGGTTATAGGAGTGCTTGTATAAAAATATTCTTAATTCATAAAGTATAAACTAATATATTATTTCTTGTTCATTTTTTTAACGACAAAAAAACGAACCAAAAAAGTCGCCGGGCGGAAAATTGTTCGGACTCATGTCTCTTCGCACTTCCGCAAATTATTTAACTCAGCTCCGGAAAATCGCGGAGCTTCAAACAGAAATAATTTGTTTTCCTCAGCGCTCATCCACATAAACTGAGTCTTTCACAATTTTAGGCCGGAGTGAGATTTTTGAAATTATTTTAGGGCTTCTTAAATGTAAATAAAGCTTCCCTTCCTAAACGGAATTAGAATTAGAGTAAACAGCCGCAAAATTAGAAGCGGTACTATTGATAAATAGTTCGGGTTTCAGAGGAGGCTTTTGTTCGTCGGGCTGCCAGGGGATATTATATATTTCATAACTTTGCTCTTTAAGGAAACGGAGCAGTTCAAGGCGATTGCTGTCATCCCAGGATTCGAAAATAACAACCGGCTTTATTTCTTGCAGCACTTTTAAGGCTCCCCGAAGCACCGCCAGTTCATTTCCTTCCGTATCGATTTTTATAACTGTTCTTTTACCCCTCATTTTCGGCAGGTATTCATCAAGCGTTTTTTGCTCTACCGTTTCCGAGATTAAATCATGTTTAGCCGAAAGCTCTTTGGTTACCTCCGCGTTCGTAGAGCCAAACCACGTGCGG
>DASSAY010000065.1:0-3597 GCA_035699185.1 Balneolaceae bacterium
ATTTCGAGGCGCAGCGTTGGGTCGTTTTGCTTCCCGTTTACCTTCCCTTTCGTTTCCTCAAAAGCATCAATACGCGATTTTGATTTAGTGGTTCGCGCTTTGGGTGAACGCCGCATCCAGTCCAGCTCTTTTTTAAACAGCTGATTCGCTTTATGAAGCTCTTTTTGCTCCACTTCCCGGCGCTCTGCCCGTTTTTGCAGAAAGTATTGATAGTTGCCCTTATGGTGATAAAGTTTTCCGCCTTCCAATTCAAGAATGTGATTGCAAACGCGATCCAGGAAATAGCGGTCGTGCGTTACCATCAGCAATGTCATATTGGTTTTCATCAGGTAATCTTCGAGCCATTCAATCATCTCAACGTCAAGGTGATTGGTAGGTTCGTCCAGGATGAGCAGGTCGGGCTTATCGAGGAGCACAAAAGCCAGCGCCACGCGTTTTCGTTCGCCCCCTGAGAGGGTCGCAATAGGCTGGTCCAAGTCATGAATATTCAATTTGCCGAGGATTTGCTCCATGCGCTGCTCGTAATCCCACGCATTCGCCGCTTCCATGGCCGCCGTTGCTTTTTCAAAAGCTTTCTGTGTTTCTTCATTAAAGTCATCGGTCTGATCTTGAGCCGCCTTTTCATAATTATTGATGATTTGAACCATCTTATTATCACTCTCCGAGATGAAGGCGCGAATGGATAAACTTTCATCAAGCACCGGCTCTTGTTCGAGAAAGCCGATTCTTATGCCGTTTTGAATCATAACCTTTCCTTCATCCTGCGTTTCTTTGCCAGCCAGGATTTGCAAGAGTGTTGATTTACCGGTGCCATTTTCAGCGATAAGGGCCGTTTTATCCCCTTTTGAAATGCCAAAAGAAAGTCCTTCAAACAACGTTTTGATGCCGTAGTTTTTGGAAAGGCCGTCGGTAGAAAGGTAGGTCATGAGTATATTGATGATATATTTTGAACAATCAGGATTAAGTCCTTCAATCACCCCAATGATAAAAATTAGTAAAAGGTAACCAACCTGTAAGCGTCCGCAGGACCTGACAGCGTTGGGTTGCAAAGACGCTGACAGGAATCAGAAAACCACCGATACGCTGTCAGGTCTTACATAAAATGGTAATCGAAAGATAAAAGGATGAAGGAATTCTTAAACATAAAAAAAGCCTGCTTCTAAAAGAAACAGGCTTTTGAATTTTAACAATTCAGACTATTTATAGTCCAGACTAACTACGTTTGTTGCGCTTAAGCCTTTTGGTGTTTCTTCGACATCAAACTCAACAGCTTCACCGTCTTCCAGTCCTTGATTAAAGTCCAGGTTTTCAATGTTGTTTCTATGAACAAAGACATCTTTGCCTCCGTCATCAGGTTTGATAAAACCAAATCCTTTTTGAGTATCGAAAAATTTTATTGTTCCTTGTTGTGCCATGTGTATTAAGTGTATTTTTATGCACCTATGGCTGTATAATGAAAGGAGTTGGGTTAACGCGTCTTTCCAGAAACTTTGAATAGGTGGGTAATTATGTATAACACGACAAGATACAGTTATTCCTTTCAAAAACCTATTTTTTTCTGAAACTAACCGATTTATTTTCTCTTTAGGCCTGCTTGAAAATCAAAGCCTTAGGCTACCGGTTTATGAGTGGTGTATGATGTGCCGGGCACGGTTCGGGTACATAATGCCGCTCCAATTTCTAAAATACCGAAAATAACGTGCGGCAGATAAACCAAATCAGCAAATCCAAATAACCAGGGCGACAAGGCAAGGATCACGCCTGAGATTCCATCCAGCCAAAGGTGCGTGGGCATGGATATCATATGAACAGCTCCAAGTTCATAGTTGGTTAATAAGCTATAGACTATTACAGCCACTCCTAAAATGATAAATATCCAGGTTGCAGTACCATCATTATCGAATTGGAACAGCCAGGGAGCGATGATAAAAATGATTCCCATTGTATAGTCCAGCATTCCGTGAGTACGCGTTGACATCTTCATAATGACCTCTGATGATTGTTGGCATTCTCTTGTCTTATTTATATTTATAATGATGAAAAAGGTTCCAAATTAGAGGTTTGATTTTGTAATGAAAACCCTTGTTACATCTTGCTAAGAGGGATTGAAGCCGCCAATAACGCTTTAATTCTTCCTTCTATTTATTGGCTTCACTGCGAATAGTAGCGCTTAACGTTTCAAAGGCTTCACTCTTTGACAGGTAGGCTGTAGCACCAGCATTTCTCATACTTTCCATAACTTCCCGGTCATCATCCATTGATGATAATCCCACAACGCGTACAGCCGGCAGGATGGACATAATTTCCCTTGTGGCATCAATGCCATTTATATGAGGCATATCAACATCCATAATAATAACATCCGGCGATGTTTTGCGGGCTGATGCTATGGCTTCTTTGCCATCAGAAGCCTCGGCTACAACCACCATATCATTCTCCGTGTCAACAACTTTTTTAAGCCCTTTACGTACCATCTTGTGATCATCCACCAGCATCACTTTAATTTTCTTTTCCGATTTTTCAGCCGCCTTCGGGGCCGCATCATCGGCAGAAATATCATCATCCTTCAAAGGAGCAAGAAGTTTAACCCTTGTTCCTTCTCCCGGAACTGAATCTATTTCAAAACTACCTCCCAGCAAGTCCATCCGCTCTTTAATGTTAAAAAGTCCGAATCCACCTTTTTCGGTTGATGATGAAGTAGTAATATCAATATCTGCTCCTTCCCCCTTATCCTCCACAATAATCTGCACCTGATTATCCAGTCGAGACATGCTGACGAAGGCTTCCTGTACTTTTGCATGCTTAATGACATTGAAAAGTAATTCTCTTACAGCTTGAATAAGCGTCGTCTGAACTTCTTCGGTCGTTTTCTTTGGTTGTCCGTCGTCTTCTAAAACAACCTTTAGATCATGCTTCTTCATTTTTTTAGCCAGCCATTCAATCGCGGCTCTTATATCTTCCTTATCCAGTGATGGCGGCGGTTTCAAATCCGACATCAGGTCGCGTGTAAAAACAATCGCATCATCGAGGCTCTGCTTTATCTCTTCAACGCCGGATAAGGCCTTACCAGAAACCTGGTTCAGCAACAGACTTGCTTTCATTTTACTTACGGCAAGCATTTGGCCCAGGTTATCATGGAGTTCAGCAGCTAACCGGTGGCGCTCTTTTTCTTCCGTCTTATACAGTTGAGAGGCCAGGGAACGCAGCTGTTTTTGGTAAGACAATAAGGAGGATGTGCGCTTTGCTACCCGTTCTTCGAGCGTTTCATTCATTTGCTGCAAATCTTCCTCTGCCCGCTTTTGTTCGGTAATATCTTTTATCGCTAAAATAAGTGCTTTTTGGGTGCCCTCGGCATATGAGAAAGGGGCGGCGGTAAGACTTAAGATGCGTATGGAGAGGTCGGGAGTTTTTCTTTCTAAGGTCAGAGAATTAACGGCCCCGGGTTTTCTTTTTTCCGCGCTTTTACTTAAATAACGTCTTAGCTTTTCACTCTCTTTTGGTTCAAAATATTTATACAATGGCGTTCCGAGTATCTGAGCTTCATTTTTATAAAAGATAGAAGTTGCCTTTTTATTCCATCCAAGAACATTCCCCTGC
>DASSAY010000066.1:0-5398 GCA_035699185.1 Balneolaceae bacterium
GGCGTTCGGCCCTCCATATAATCTTCCACAAAGCGGTCGATTACCCAGCCGCCGAATTCATCGCGGATATCAACAATAAAATGTTTGAAGCCATGTTTTACGGCAATTTGACGGGCATCATTCATAGATTCGAGCGTACAGCAGCCCGTTTCTTTATCCGATTTACCGCCCACGCGCGAATAATCCCATGTTTTCATGGTGATGCCGATCACATCATAGCCTTGTTCTTTGAGCATTACAGCGGCCACGGATGAATCAACCCCGCCGCTCATCGCTACTAATACTCGTCCTTTACTGCTCATTTTTCTTGGTTTTTTGAATCAAAAATAGAACAAAAGATAACGTTTTTTTGTGTAATTGTTGTGAAGGAATGTCATCCTGAACGAAGCGCAAGCGGAGTCTTCCGAAGAAATGCCTTACGGCAGAAGGATCTCTCTGAATGAGGCAACTGCCTCTGCTTTAAATATTTCTTTCACTCTTTCTACTTTAGAGCCTCGACTGCTACGCCATATACAAATAAGGCTTCCAGTTTTCTTCAACCCCACCAAAAATGGTTTGCATAAAAGTGATGTGAACGGGACGAAATGGCTTTCTCTTGAGCGGCATTTCCGCTTCTTTTGGCGTTTTATTTCCTTTTTTAATATTACACTTATCACAAGCTGTAACCAGGTTTTCCCAGGTGTCTTGTCCGTCGCGGCTGCGGGGAATCACGTGATCGATGGTTAAATTACGCGAAGATCCACAATATTGACATTTATGAGCATCGCGTTTCATAATATTGTGGCGGGAAAGTACAATTTTGTTATAAGGAATATGAATGTAACGTCGCAGCCGTATCACCGATGGATAGGAATATACCTCAGAAACGGTATGTAGTTTTCGTTCGGGATAATCATGAATCATCTCTGCCTTATCCAAAAACAACAGCTTGACAGAGCGATGCACCGAGCAAACACTTAGTGGTTGATAATCTTTATTTAACACCAGTACGCTGGCATTCATAGCAAAAACTAATTAACTCATTATACTTTTTATAAAAGCAGCTTTAACGCAAAAACTGCAACTGTAGAATCAACATTAAATTTTATTAAAATGCAAATAAAAGCTGTTAGGGTGATAATAAGATCTTTTTTACCCAGAAAAGTTCCCTTCAGCTCCTGGGCTTCTTCATCCTGACCCTCTTTTAAAATCTTTACAATTTTCTTTATAAATAAATGAGATTTTCCAATAATACTCGTAATATCAGGGCCACAATATGCAACACTAAAATGGATTAGAATTTCCTACTTCTTTTATGTCTAACAATAAAAATACTGCTTATTATAAGGAACCGGGACCCAAATTAGATGAAGAATCTCCCTTCGAGTCGATGTTGGAGCGGTTTCGCTTTGCCGCTAAACTGCTCGAGCTTGATGAAGGGATGTTCCAATACCTGGCTCGTCCTGTAAAACAAGTGATCGTTTCCGTTCCCGTAGTAATGGATTCAGGTGAAATCCAGGTTTTTGAAGGCTACCGTGTTATTCATGACAATGTTTTAGGCCCGTCAAAAGGCGGACTGCGGTATGCCCCTGATGTCAACCTCGAAGAAGTTAAAGCATTAGCGGCATGGATGACCTGGAAATGCGCTATTGTTAATGTCCCTTTCGGCGGCGCAAAAGGCGGTATCCGCTGTAATCCAAAAGAGCTATCCGATGCCGAATTAGAGCGCTTAACCCGCCGCTACACCACCAATATGCTTGAAGTGTTTGGCCCCGATCGCGACATTCCCGCCCCTGATATGAACACCAACGAGCAGGTTATGGCGTGGATTATGGATACCTACAGCATGAACGCGCACAAAACCGAGACAGCGGTTGTAACCGGTAAACCCATTATTTTAGGTGGTTCACAAGGACGAAAAGAAGCTACCGGACGCGGTGTAGTAACGGTAACACTGGCTGCCCTGAATAAAGCTGGCCTTCAGCCCAATAACTGTTCAACCGTAGTGCAGGGTTTTGGCAATGTAGGTTCCGTTACCGCTCAATTAATGTATGAGCAAGGATCCAAAGTGATCGGCATCAGCGATATAACGGGCGGATATTATAATAAAAATGGTATTGATATCCCGAAAGCGTTAGAATATTCCCGAAAAAATAACTACTCCTTAGATGGTTTTAGCGGGGCTGAACAAATTACGAATGAAGAACTTTTGCAACTCGAATGTGATGTGCTTATTCCGGCCGCGAAAGAAGATCAAATTGGCCGCCATAACGCCGGCAACATCAACACGCGATTCATTATTGAAGGTGCAAACGGCCCTGTAACGGCCAATGCCGATTCTATTTTAGAAGACAAAGGCATTACGGTTGTCCCCGATATTCTGGCTAATGCCGGCGGAGTTACTGTCTCCTATTTTGAATGGGTACAGGACCGCCAGGGCTATTTCTGGACTGAAGAACGGGTGAATCGTCGCCTTAATCGAATGATGCGCGATGCCTTTGATAATCTCCATAAAGTGAGTGAAGAGTACGACATCACCCTTCGCCAGGCAGCTTATGTTTTTGGAATTGATAAAGTTGCTAAAACATTGAAAATGCGCGGCATTTACGCCTAATTTTTGAGGCATCCACCGGGATGCCTCTTTTATTTTCTTTTTTATGCCATCACCGGACAAAGAGAAGCTGGTTTTAAAATCCTCATTTGAAGAAATAGAGCGGGTAGAGCCCTTCGTTAAAAAACTTCAAAAAAAGAGCAGTTTTGATGATGATGATTTTAGCCGCATCCTGCTCGTATTAACCGAAGCGGTAAACAATGCGATTATCCACGGCAACCGGCAAAACCCCAATAAAAAGGTGTTTGTTGATGCGAGCCTTAGTGATGAAGTATTAAAAATAACAATCCGCGATGAAGGGGAAGGCTTTGATCCCGATTCTCTGGCCGACCCGTTGAAGGAAGAAAACCTGTTAAAAGAAGGCGGACGCGGCGTTTATCTCATCAAGCATTACACTGATGATCACCAATTCTCTAAAAATGGCACGGAGTTGATGATTAGTTTTAGCCTTGATAAATAAATTTATCAATAGCACCTTATCTTTTCCCTTGCCATCCCCCGAACCCCCTTCGAAGGGGGACTTATATTGAATTATCGGTGATAATTCAGTCCAAGCACAGCAGAATTATAATTTTTTCCAATTTAAAATCAGCAAAACATTTCCGCTGATATCATCAGCGGTGGTTGTGTCCCCCTTTGAAGGGGGCGCAGGGGGATGATCCTTCCATAATTTTTAATATGAAAACCAAATAAAAAAAGGCGATGAAAATCCATCGCCTTAAATGATTAAATGACTTTTTTATGACCACAAAAGCACTGCGAATCAAAATTTTCGTGCTTTTAGTGTTTCAGTGGTAAATTAGTTGGTAAACTGAGCTTCCAGTTGTTTCTTAAGCTGAGACTTTGGTACAGCCCCTACAATCTGATCAACTACTTCGCCATTTTTGAAGATCAGCAGTGAAGGGATGCTGCGAATACCGTATTTGGTAGATATTTCGGGATTCGAATCAACATCAACTTTGCCGATTTTTGCTTTTCCTTCAAATTCACCGGCCAGCTCATCTACAACAGGACCAACCATTCGACAGGGGCCACACCATTCTGCCCAAAAATCAACTAAAACAGGTTGGTCGGCATTAGCTTTTAAAACATCATTTTCAAATGAATCGTCAGTAAACTTAAGTGCTTTACTCATAATCAATACAGTACGTTAATTAAAATTGATCAAACTTATTAAATTCTTGCTAAAGATCATACATACAAATCATTAAATCACATCGTTTCTTATTATAAGATCTATTGTAAAAACTTATCTTAGCTTTATTTATTGCGCCTTAAAACCACTGATTCATCACCTATAACCGACCTCAGTCTACCTAACAGTTCATCATTAGGATCAATAACAAACTTCCGAACATGCATGGCAAAAGGTTTTTTAGCTTCACTGCTTAACACATTGAGCGATACATTCGTTTGCCCTTTATGCTGTTCAAACAGCCCTGCTATCTTTTCTAAATCATCATTTTCAAGGCGGCTGGTATCTATATCAAGTTGCAGGTGAATCTTGTCCTGGTATTTTTCACGCAGACTTTCAATCCGTTCAAAACTGCTGGCAATGATCTGCGGCTTGCCCCTGCGCGTATCAATCGTCCCGTCAACAACCACAAGCGTATCTACCTGAATCATTCCCAAATAGCGGTCGTAAGTTTCGCTAAAAGCGATTACTTCAACATTTCCTTTTATGTCTTCCATTTGCAGGAACGCAAAAGGGCGTCCCTTTTTATCACTCACCCGTTTTACCTGGGTGATGATGCCCGCACAACGAACTTCGGTACGATCACTAAGTTTTTCCAGTTCATCGCGATCCAGAGAATGAGAGCAAAACATTTCCACATCTTTGCGATATTTATTCAGCGGATGTCCGCTCAAATAAAACCCGATCAATTCGCGCTCTTTGTTGAGACGTTCAATATTTGACCATTTTTTTACAGGCTCAAGCGTCGGTTCATCAATCGCCGAAGCACTGCCGCTGCCGTCGCCGAATAAATCGGACTGATCGGAATTTTCCATCTCCTGCACCCGCGCACCATAGCTGATGATCATCTCCATCCCTTGCAGCAATTGCCGCCGGTTGTCGTTTAACGTATCAAAAGCGCCGGCTTGAATTAAGCTTTCCAGCGTCCGCTTATTGCAGACCCGGGAATCAACTCGGCGGGCAAAATCATAAATGGATTCAAATGGGCCATTTTCTTTTCGCTCTTTAACCACTTCGGCCACCGCATTCGAACCGACGCCTTTGATCGCCTCCATACCGTATTGAATGCGCCCGTCCACCGCCACAAATTTACCGGCTCCTGTATTGATGTTTGGCGGATCAACTTTCATCCCGTTTTGATAACACTCCTCAATAAATTTCGAGACTTTGTCGATGTCGCCCATATTATGGCTGAGCACAGCCGCCATGTATTCAGCCGGATAATTGGCCTTGAAAAAAGCCGTTTGATAGGCCACCACTGAATAAGCTGCCGAGTGCGATTTGTTGAACCCATAATTCGCAAACTCAGCCATGATATCAAAAAGCTCTTCGGCCTTTTGCTCGGAAACGCCGTTTTCAATCGCCTTTCGGGTGAAGATTTCGCGCTGCTCGGCCATCACTTTGCGCTTTTTCTTCCCCATCGCGCGCCGCAACAGATCCGCTTCACCCAGCGAATAATTGGCGATTTTTTGAGCCGCTTTCATGATCTGCTCCTGGTAAATCATGATGCCGTAAGTGGGCTTCAGCAACTCCTCCAGGTCAGGATGCGGGTACTCCACTTTGCTGCGTCCGTGCTTGCGGTCGATGTATTCAGGAATAAACTGCATCGGGCC
>DASSAY010000067.1:0-6187 GCA_035699185.1 Balneolaceae bacterium
CGTGCAATGTTCCGCCATCATCTCCATAATGGGCTTCACCTTTTAACTGGCCGTTCTTATACCATTCCCGAATTGTGTCTCCACTTGATTGAAACTTCTTTTGGCCGTTCTTGAACCATGTGGTTCTTGACTTCAATTCATTGGCCTTATAAATGAACACATGCCTTTTTTCTCCAGTAGGGTAGAAATTAACGATATGCTCGGGATAGCCATTTACATATTCGGCTTTGGACTGAATAGCTCCTGAATCGTAATAGAATGTTCTTTCGCCATTGAAAGGCTCATCCGCGCCCGGCGCAACATACTGCATTCTGTGCACCAGAACATCATGAATCATCTCACCGTCATCACTACAACCGGACATTACAAACAACGCGATCCCGAGAAAAACTGCCAACTTCTTCATATTTAGCTCCCTTATTTATTAAGGTTGAAAAAGAAGCTTAGGAATTTTGGGCGGGATTTGCAAATAGAGGTCTGAAAAGTGATGAGTAATTATTATCTATCTTCCCTGTTTACTGTCATTTCGACTGTAGTCCGATGTTTTTATCGGGGCGGAACGGAGAAATCTCATTCGCTATGAAATGCTTGCAAACCCTAAACAGGAGGAGTAGATAGCTTAGAATGGATGAGATTTCTTTGCCGTAAGGCATCCCTTCGGGAGGCTTCGACTCTTTTAAAACAGCAAAAGAGTCTCGCTCGAAATGACAGGCTCTGATTGGTTTTAGTGTCACGCTTAACCGAATTACTCACTACTCATGACTCACGACTCATAACTAATTCTGCTTAAACTTGAACAGATTCTCGGCGCCCACCTTTTCCTCGCCCTGACTGAGGGCATAACTACTGTCGAACAGCACGATGGGATGGCCCTCCATATCTTTGGTGACGTGCGTTGAATAGCTTTTTTCCAGCTTTTGAATGACGTCCGCATCATCCGGCAACCAGCGGGCGGCGTTATATGAAACGGCCGTCATGTGTAACTCGCAATTATATTCGGTGGACATTCGATGTTTCACTACATCAAACTGAAGCGCCCCGACTGTACCAAGTAGTAACTCGTTTCCAACGCCGTTGGGGACTTCAAAAACGTGTACTACGCCTTCCTCAGCCAGCTGTTTCAACCCCTCGCGCAGCTGTTTTCGTTTGAAGGGATCTTTGGTTGAAACCTTCATAAAATGCTCGGGGGTGAAAAGGGGAATCACGTTAAATTTTACGGGATCATCGCTGTAAATAGTCGTACCGATGCGGAATGAACCGGGGTTGAACAACGAAACAATATCGCCGGGATAAGCTTCTTCTAAAATATGACGTTCATCACCCATCAACGTATGCGGGGTAGACATTTTTACCTTTGAATTGGTGCTGCTCTCCGTAACCTGGAGCCCGCGTTCGAACTTGCCGGAGGTGATGCGAATAAAAGCCGCGCAATCTCGGTGATCAGGATTCATATTCGCCTGCATTTTGAATATAAATCCGGAGAATCCCTTTCCGATTTCGCGCACTATTCCTTCTTCATTGGAATATTCTTGCGGCGGGTTTGACAGATTGGCGAAATAATTTAAAAAGACATCGAGTCCGAAGTTGTTAAGGGCCGAACCGAAGAAAACGGGCGTACATTTTCCTTTCAGGTAGGCTTCGCGGTCCATCATCTCGAACATATCTTCAATGAGCATCACGTTTTCGCGAAACTCTTCTTTTTCCTGATCCGAAAGCACCGCTTTTTCAAGTCCTTCTTCGAGATCGTAGATTTCTGTCTTGGCTTTTTTCGCGCCGTGATCTTCCTTCGTTTGCAAGTGCAGCTTTTTGCCGATCAGGTCATAAATGCCCTGAAAACTTTTGCCGTATCCCAACGGCCAGGAGGTTGGAATGGGCTCAATACCCAGCTGGTTTTCGATATTGCTGATCACTTCCAGCGGCTCCAAGCCGGGACGGTCGCACTTATTCACAAAAGTGATGATGGGGATCTCCCGCATTTTACAGACTTCAAACAGCTTCTCGGTCTGCTCTTCAACGCCTTTGGCAACGTCAATCACCATAAGTGCGGTATCAGCGGCAACCAGTGTACGCAGGGTATCTTCCGAAAAATCTTTGTGTCCCGGCGTATCCAGCAGATTGAATTTGATGTTGTCTTTCTCAAACCGCAGCACGGATGAGGTTACCGAAATACCGCGTTCTTTTTCGATAGCCATCCAGTCTGATGCGGCATAGCGTGATGCTTTTCGCTGGCGAATGGAGCCGGCTTCATGAATGGCACCGCCATAAAGCAGGAGCTTTTCGGTAAGGGTTGTTTTACCGGCATCGGGGTGAGAAATAATCGCGAACGTACGACGACGCTGCGCCTCTTCTATAATTTTCTGCTGATTGTCTGTAAGGGTATCGGCCATGAATGTTTCTAATAGTGGATTCTGAAAAGCCTGTAAAGATAGGGAATTTTTGCTTTTTTATCATGTTTTAGAGTAGTGATTAATATTTTTGTCTTCGAATATTCATCTTGTCCTGCTGACCCACCCCATCCAACTCCTCATTCTTAATTCGGATTGTTGTTAAACTCAACTTTTCCAATATTAAATCCAGGTTATAGTCGTAATCCTGTCGGTATTCATGGATTTTTCCATCCAGCTCAACCACTAACTTCTTTTGAGGACAATAGAAATCAGCAATGAAAAAGTATTTTTTATAATTGCGTTGCTTATACACAAAAGGCTTTTGCCGGACGAACCGATACCCTTTCAATCTCCTTTTCCTGAGATGCTCCCAAAGAAGTTTTTCACTTTCTGTTGGATTCTTTCGCAATTCCCTTGCCAGTTCTGTAACTGATTTCCTTCTCTTTTGCATAGGCTTTAGATTACTTAAAGAAAATAATCCAAGTAGTTTTGAACTTATCGCAAAGACCACCCTGGATTCCAAAATGCGCGGCACAAGGAGGGGCTTTTTCTTTGAACAAATTATAAAATCAGTAAAAGAGCCACTCCTTCCTTGTTGAGCGGATTTCGCAATAGGGAAGGAGCCGGAGGATGGGTTCGACAATTTAAATGTCGAGCTATATTGCTTCAGAAATACGACGGATGAAGCAGGCGCTTCGATTTACATAATCTCTTACACCTTTTAAACCGTCCTTATAAGCATAATCGTCTTATGCTTATAAGCTCATGGTCCTCATGCTTGTAAGCATGTTCCTCTTGGGATTATAATCTCATAGCTCTTATGCTTGTAAGCATATTCCTTTCGAGATTATAATCTCATTCATCTCAGGGTTATAAGGATAAACCAAAATACTGCTATAAAGGCCACAAGTTAAAAACTTGCGGTATCTTGGTGGATTATAAACATCCTATGCTTATAATTATAAAACCTATGTACTTATAAGGACAGCTGTTATTTGTCAAAAGGAGCATTTGAAAGGCCTCATCAAAATTTAGTTGTAGGCCACCCTGGAGGTGGACTACAACGAGCAATTTATTTCCAGGCGCCTAAGATAAGCCCCATGATTGTAAAGGAGATGGTCCAGTAGCCGCCGTTGATGAGGATGTATTTCCAGGATTTTTGTTCGAACAAGCTGTTCGCTGCGATGGCGAAGAAGACCCAGCCAAAGCCGGTCAGAAAGCCGTAAAAAGCGCCCGTCCCCGCGGTAATGCTTGCTGTCGCCTCGGCATCACCACTGCCGTAAAAGAACATGGCAAGGTTGAAGGCCATGATGAGTTCAAACACAAAAGCGAGTCCGAGGATTTTGACCATATTGCTATTTTCAGATTCTTCTTTCGATATTCCGGCTTCCGAAATCCAAACCTTGCTAAATAGCGGGCCGTACCAAATGGCTCCGATCACAAAGGTTGATAAGGCTGCGGCGATTACCGCTAAAAAGTTAATGTGTTCCATGATTGTACCCTTTTGTTATTGATTCTAAGCTAACTTCTTATGGAGCAAGTAACTACAAAAATCATTAAAAACAAAGAGTATCACAGATGGAGCGGATTACGCTGATTTCGCAGAGCACATAGAACGCGGATTGAAGCGGATTTTGCGGATTTTCGCTGTTAATTTTTTGAAAGACGATTCTCGCGCTATAAGCTTTCCGCGCAAGCCTGCTCAATCTGCCTCATTTGCGCTCAAGTTTGTAATTAATGATTTTCTATTATATTGAGTCAACTTACAATTGACTAATATCTGATTTATGACTTTCTCAATTAAGGTTAAAACCATTCTTCTTTTTACTTCACTTTTATTCATCGCTTCGGCCTGCTCTAAGGCTTTCTATGAAACACATCCTGACATTTTTAAAAGATATATGTCTTTACCGGAACCTAAAGCTTTGGCTGTTGCGGAGGAATGGAACGGGGGCTATGCTTATGGATATGGTTATAGAGCACAAAATCTACAAGAAGCTAAAGAACGAGCTATGCTGGAATGCAAAACACGTCGGCAGCTATATCAACTGGAAACCGAATGCAAGATTTATATGATTAATGATGAGATCGTTCAAGAAAAATAGAACTCAGATGGAGCGGATTATGCTGATTTCAAAGAATACAAAGAACGCGGATTGATACGGATTTTGCGGATTTTCGCTGGTTAATTTTTTGAAAGAGCTAATCCCTTGAGAGCTTTCTTTTATACATTCAATCCGTGTAAACTCGGCTTATCTGCTTCATCGGCGTTCTATTCACATTCAACCTAAAACAAATCCAGCTGCTCATCTTGCCGGTCAACGGGCCAGGCAGGCATGGGATTTATGTCGATCAACTCTGATAGCAGGTTGTGAAATGTTCGCGCGATTGGCGGCTGACTCACTTTATCGGGCGAGTGGGTGAACATGTAGGGGTGAAGGCCTTCCTTAATCCAATCGGCGACAATGATCGCCCATTCTTTTAAATAAGGTTCATTGGCCAGCGGATCATTCGAGCCCACAAATCGCACAATGGGCCGCGCTGCCGTAGTTTCAAAACGTACCGGTACTTTAGGTTTTTTCTGTTGAGCTTCCCGAATGGATGGTTCGACTGATTTCATCGAGTGCAACTTCCGGGTATCAAAAATCACGCGGTCAATGTTGTAACTTTCGAGAAGGCGGTTCAGCCGGTGTTCTTCACGGGCGTGATCGAAAAAATCGGGGTGACGGACTTCAACGGCGTAGCGGTAGACAGCAGGGAGGATACCGGCAAGTTCTTCAAGCTTTGCAAATTCGTTAGGTGAAAACTGGGCGGGAAGCTGAATCAGAAATGGCCCAAGGCGGTTGGAAATGGGATCGAAGGCTTCCAGGAATCGCAGAACATCATCCTTCACATAGCTTAGCTTTTTTTCGTGAGTGATGGAGCGGTGAAACTTGAAGCAGAATTTGAATCCGTCGGGCGTTACTTCACCCCACTTTTGTACCGTCTTTTTATCAGGGATTCTGTAAAAGGTGGTATTGCCTTCAACCGCATTGAAAACCGAGGCATATTGGGAGAGAAAGTCGCTTTGGCTGACATCGTCGGTGAAGAAATTGCCCACCCAGTCCTTCAGGCTCCAGCCGGTGCAGCCGAGATGATATTTTCGAATGGCCATGAGTTAATTGGTTACTTCATCACTTTCTATAACAAACGGGTTTTTGAGGAAATAAACAATAGAACGCGGATGAAACGGATTTTACGGATTTTCGCTGATTATTTTTAAAAGACCCTAATTAAAGAATTACAAAAATTAAACACATCTGTGCAAATCTGCCCAATCCCTTCATCTGCGTTCCATTCAAAATTACTTATCCGGCGGCATGGTACCGAAAACGCGATCCCAGAGGGTGGTGGAAACACCGAACGCCTTTTCGGGATATTTGTAATGATGCAGGGCGTGATGGCGGTGCTGCACTTTTAAATAAGCGGGCACTTTTCGTTTGTGGACACTGAAATGCACGTAGGTGTAGCACAAGTAACCGGTCATAAAGCCGGGCATAAAGATGTAAACGAGCTCGCCCAGTATCAGCCAAAACCCCAGGTAGAGCAGCGCTACGATTAGCAGACCGGGGATGGGCGGCATAATCAACCGTTCTTTATCACGCGGATATTCGTGGTGTACGCCATGAATGGTGTAGGCAATTTTATGAGCCCACTTCGATTCGGGGAAATATTCATCCAAATGATTGATGTAGCGGTGAAAAAAGTATTCGAAGAAGGTCCAGAAGAAGATGGCCCCGAAATAAAGGGCTGCTGCTCCA
>DASSAY010000068.1:0-4574 GCA_035699185.1 Balneolaceae bacterium
CCATAACTATAATCACCTACAATTCATCCGGCTTCAAAATCAGAACCCGGATGAAATTATAATTAAAGGCCGGTGTAAAAACCGGCTTTTTTTATGCCAATCAAAAGATTTTCGAACAATTACAGGGCTAAAAATCTTAAAAAAAGGCTTGTATACAAACAATTCAAATACAGGAGTCTTTTAAATCATTAAAAAATAGTCCTTTATGGCTAATTAATGAATTGTTAAAAAGTATTAAGGAAAGAAACATTTCTTCTTCGGCTCTCATTAAATCCATTGTAATCAATCTTGTGATTGATCCTAATTAATTTTAATAAATCATAGATTATATGAGATTTAAACAGATACCGAATCTAATCTTTATTCTTGCATTAACTATAGTTGGTTTCGCGTGCAGCGATTCATCAACCGATATGCAGCCGGAAACGGCCACGGTAAATGGACGCGTAGCGAGTAATGAGGTGGCAAGTAAATCCGCTTCTTCTGCTCATAACAAAACGATCGCTGTAGAAGGTGCAGTTGTTACTGCTGCTCGCATCACCTCTGATGGCAGCCTTCACACCATTAGCGGGGCTAAAGCCGAAACCAACGCAGAAGGCGAGTTTAGTCTTCAAATTAATATGGAAGCTGTTGGCGATGCGGCGGACAGAGTGATCATTATGGCAGAAACAGAAAGCCGGCAGTGGAAAGCTTATATCTCCGGCGAGCTTGAAAGCGGATCAACCATTGAACTTAGTCCGCTGAATGTGGAATCTTCGGGCGAAGCAAGCGTATACCAACAGCTTGTAGCCAGTGGAAAAACTGACATGGTTACGAAGGCTGATGTTGAAGCTTTTGTCGGTACGCAGGCTGCTGCTGAATTAAAAGGAGACACCGAAGCGGCCGCTGGATTTGCCGCCGCTCTCGCTGCCGAAGCTCATGCCCGCAGTCAATTTTTTGCTGATCACGCTATCGAAATTACGGGACAGCAACGAAATGAGATCGAAAATGCGAAGGCTGAGGCGCTGGCCGAACTGAACGCAAGGCTGTATGCTTCAGCCAGCGAATCTGCTCACGCTGAAGCTTTCGATGCTTTTTTGCATGCTATGGCTAATGTTTATGTGGATGCAGGTGTAGATGCCGCTGCTTATGCAAAGGCCAAAGAGATGAGTACGCAAATACTCATCAAAAATGCTCTGCAGCTATCAAGCAACGCAAAAGCGGAAGTCCGCACAAGTGCAAGAACACTCGTAGCTATTGCTATTGATCATGCGGTACAGGCAAGTTTGAAGGCAGCAAACGCTGCGGAAACTTCCATTCAGGCCGCAGTGCAGGCAGGTACGCAGTTGCAAAGTGGAATCAAAGCAAAAATAACAGCATCAAAAAGTGAGCTGGATGCAATGTTTGAAGCTTATAATGCCGCGATTGTTGATATTTTACAGCAAGAATTTGCTGCGAATGCTCAGGTTATGGCCGGCATTAACAGTGAAATCAACAGCACCGGCGGTATTAAAGCCGCGCTGGAAGCGACAATACAAGCTTCTCTAAGTACGGATGTGATTGTGGCAGCTTATTCTACTTTCTATACGAAAGTGAAAGCGATCGTAGATGATCAATTCCGCACGGCCACCGAAACGGAAGCTCAATTGGTTACGGATGTGATGATTCTCATCAATATTGCCAATTAATAATTTTAAGCTCAGCGACACAAAGAGCCGGTTTTAAAACGCCGGCTCTTTTTTATTTTCAATCTATTCTGTACTTTAATTTTTTAACAAAATATACATTCATTAATTGATTGACATGAACCAAGATCAAATTCACCGCTTTCTCAAGCTTACCAAATTGTTTTCTAAGCCGCATCCCTGGCATGGCATCAGCGTTGGCAAAAATGCACCGGAGGTCGTTAGAGTTTTCATTGAGATTGTACCGAATGATACGATGAAATTTGAACTCGATAAGGAGAGTGGCTATTTAAAAGTAGATCGTCCCCAGCGGTTTTCTAACATTTGCCCGTTTCCTTACGGCTTCATTCCTCAAACCTTATGCGACAAAAAAGTGGCGCAATATTGCATGGAAAAAACAGGACGCTCGGATATTGAAGGAGATAATGATCCGCTGGATATCTGTGTGATCACCGAGCGCGATATTCCCACCGGAAACCTCATTCTTGATGCTATTCCCGTAGGCGGGCTGCGCCTGATTGATGGCGATGAAGCGGACGACAAAATTATAGCTGTTATGCAGGGTGATGCATCTTTTGGCAATATGAAAGATCTGGATGATGTTCCACAGCATATCGTGGATCGTCTCTCGCATTACTTTTTAACTTATAAAGAAAAGCCGTTCAGTAATGCCAAGCGGGAGTGCGAAATCACCGATATTTACGGCAGGGAGGAGGCCGAAGAAGTGATTCGAAGAAGCATTAACGATTATGACAATCGCTTTGAGCTTGATAAACAAGAGCTCTTTGAAATGCTTGATGCGGGGTTGGGGTGAAGATTTTATTAGTAGGCGGGAATTTACCATAGGCATGCCTTTGATGAATTCCGCGCTGTTGATGCTTCTTTATATTAAAACGTGAGTTCGAGATAAAACCTGAGTAATTGTCATTTCGACCGAAGGGCTGCGGGCTTCAGCCCGTAGCGGAGAAATCTCATCCGTTATAAGTAAGCTGCCAAATCTAAACGGATGAGATTTCTCCATTCCGAGCGGAAGAGCATCGCTCTCCAGTCAAAATGACAGATTAAATAATTAAGAAGGTTTTAACTTTTATCTTATCTCGAACTCACGTTACATTAAAAAACCTGACAGGTTTTAGAGCAGATTTCAACTGCTAATTACTTGGCAGACGCTGAATCAGGATTTACCGCAAGCAGTTCAACGGTAAAAATGAGGGTCTCATTGGGGCCGATAGGGCTTCCCTGAGGAGCGCGCATACCGTAAGCGAGTCCGGCCGGAATCCAGAATTTAAACTTGCCGCCTTCTTTCATGAGCTGAAGCCCTTCGGTCCAACCGGGAATCACACGATTCAGGGGAAATTCAGCCGGCTGATCACGCTCATAAGAACTGTCGAAAACAGTTCCGTCAAGCAAAGTGCCTTTGTAATGAACGCGCACGATATCGGTTGAATCAGGCGATACGCCGGAGCCTTCTTCTAAAACTTTGTATTGAAGTCCCGATTCGGTGACTTTAACGCCTTCTTTTTCTTTGTTTTCGGCTAAAAAGGCTTTGCCTTCTTTCAGATTTTCTTTGGCTTCTTGTCTTCTCATTTCTGCTGCTTTTTGTTGGGCTTTCATTTGATACGAACGCACCACTTGCATCATTTGAACGTTCGTAAGAGGAGGTTCTACATCGTTTATCCCGGCTTTTAGCCCGGCGATCATTTTTTCAACATCCACATCCGCCATTCCCTGTCGCCTTAAAAATTTACCGTTCTGATAGCCCAAACTATAACTTACGCTGTCAATGGTAGATTCGAGGGCAACATCATCTGCGGCTGAACCTGAATTTGAGTTACACCCCGAGATCAGGAGCGCTCCGATCAAACTGAAACCGAATAAAAAAGTAGTGAATTTCATTGATGTCATTATTCAATGGTAAATTTCGATTGCTAATTAAGTGCCGAAGTTATTCAATTTTTAGGCTTATAAAAAATTTATAGACTCGTTAAGTGAATTCCGTTTAAAATCGTATCTTTGACCCTGATTTTACTTTCACCACTAAAGCATGGAAGCACTAAAAGTAAGTTAGTTTCCAGAGAAAGAATCAGAATAATACTTCAATCATTCAGCAATTCAATCAACCAACAAATCACACAGAATGAGTTTTAAGAAGTTTGAACTGAGCGACGAGCTCATGATGGGCCTGCGGGATTTAAAGTATGAAGATCCCACACCCATTCAAGAAGAATGTATTCCCCTTATTTTAAAAGGAAAAGATGTCATCGGGGCGGCTCAGACAGGAACGGGAAAAACGGGTGCTTTTGTCATCCCGCTGTTGCAAAAAATAATGAAGGAACCTTCCGATCATACCGGCGCCCTTATTCTTTCACCCACGAGAGAGCTCGCCCAGCAGATTGAAGAACAAATTTTTGCCCTGGGATATCACACCGGCGCTACTTCTGCAACGGTAACGGGTGGAAGCGATTACGGAACTCAGGTAAAAGCCATTCAAGCCGGGGTTGATATCATCGTAGCCACGCCGGGACGGTTGCTCGACCAGATGAATGTGCTGAATTTTGATTTCAGCCAGCTAAAGTACCTGGTGCTTGATGAAGCCGACCGCATGCTGGACATGGGATTTCTGCCCGATGTAATGAAAATTGTGAAGCAGCTTCCCACAGAGCGTCAAACGATGCTTTTCTCAGCTACCATGGTAGCTGAAGTGCAAAAAGTGGTAGATCAGGTGATGAAAGACCCGGTTGAAGTGGAATTCAAAGTTTCAAAGCCGGCCGAGAGCGTGGACCAGCAGATTTACTTTGTGGACTCCAATAAAAAGCTTCGCCTGTTTGAGCAGCTTTTTGATGAAAATAAATACAAGTCTGCCATCGTGTTTACGGCTACCAAAAGAGGTACTGACCAGCTCGAACGGAT
>DASSAY010000069.1:0-8586 GCA_035699185.1 Balneolaceae bacterium
GGGCCTACGGGAAAGCCAAACTGCTTCATGTACTTATCCAGATCTTCAATTGAAATACCTTCTTCCAGCAGCATCAGCGCTTCATTCATAAAGGGAGCCAGTATGCGTGTAGTGTAAAAACCGGGGCCGTCGTTCACCACAATAACATGCTTCCCTTGTTGAATACCTACTTCGCGAGCGGTGGCGGTAACCCAGTCAGCGGTTTGATTAGTGATGATAATTTCGAGCAGCGGCATTTTGGGGACGGGCGAAAAATAGTGCATCCCCACCACCTGCTCGGGACGTTCGGAAGCTTCAGCGATTTTATGAATGGGCAGGGATGATGTGTTGGAAGCAAAAATGCAGTTTTCAGGAATGATCTGTTCCACTTCTTTAATGATAGATTGCTTGAGATCCAGATCTTCAAAAACCGCTTCAATTACTAAATCTACATTTTTAAAGCCTTCATAATCAGCGCTGGGTGTAACGAGTCCGGCTGTGCGATCGCGTTCGAATGAAGAGATAATTCGCTTTTTTCTCTTGCTTTCAAGGTTATCCCAGATGTTCTTTTTACCGTTTACTGCCGCTTCTATTTGCTGATCTTTCAGCAAAATCCGGTAGCCATTGTTGACGCTGACATCAGCAATGCCCGAGCCCATTAATCCCGCGCCAAGCACCCCGATTTTTTCAACTTCAACGGCCTTATCTTTCATAGGATTTTTCTTAGCGCCCTGCATCGCAAAAAACAGGTTCACCATCGCTTTGGATTCTTCGGTAGCGGCCAGTTTCCCAAAGTTGATTGATTCAAGGGCCAATCCCGCGCTCATTCCTTTTTTATAGCCTTCCTCCACACAATCAATAATTTTAGCCGGAGCAGGATAATTGCCTTTTGACTTCGAGGCGGCGCGTTTGCGGGCTTGAGAAAAAATGATGCTTCGTCCCGTACCCATACTTTCCAGCAATTTTTGAGCAAGGCTTCGCTTATCTTTCCGTTTAAATGTTCCCTTGTTAATTTTATGAACCGCTGATTTTGCAGCCGTAAGCAGGGCGTCTTTGTGAACCAGTTCATCTATCAGCCCCAATTTATAAGCTTTATGTGGGTAAATATTTTTTCCTATCAGCATATAAGTGAGGGCATTTTGAATGCCGATTAAACGGGGAAGCCGCTGGGTACCGCCACCGCCGGGGAGGAGCCCCAGCTGCACTTCGGGCTGGCCCATCACCGTTTTGGAATGCTTTGAAGCTACGCGATAATGACAGGCCATCGCAACTTCAAGTCCGCCGCCCAGACACGAACCGTGAACAGCTGCGACTACCGGAATATCGAAATATTCAAGTTTCAGCAGTAATTCATTACCGGTTTGGCTTAGTTCCTGGATTTCATCCGGTGCCTGTTTGTTTTTCAACATCTCTACATCAGCCCCGGCAATAAAATTGTTCTCCTTGCCGCTGATAAGGATGATTCCTTCAACCGAATTTTTGGACGTCTTCTGAAGAAGCTCTTCAAATTCAGAGATGAGAACTTCATTCAGTTTGTTCACCTTTTCACCCGGCTGGTCGAGGGTAACGATTAAGATATTATCTTGTGTTTCGGTTGAAAGATAGCTCATAACTTTGATTTTGAATTTGTTTAGGGTAGGTGCCAGGCACCTTTGTATTAAGGATCAGAACCGTTCCAGAACAATCGCGTGTCCCTGTCCGCCGGCGGCACAGGCGGTAACGAGGGCAAGATTTCCGTCTTCGTGATGCAGCCGGTCGGCCGCCGTAGTTACGAGCCGTACGCCCGTTGCCCCAAAAGGATGCCCCAGCGAAAGTGAACCGCCCCACAGGTTGAATTTATCCATTGGGATCTCGCCTACTTTTTGGTCGCGACCTAACTTTTCTTTGGCGAATTTGTCTGAATTCAGGGCTTTAAGTACAGACAAAATTTGTCCGGCGAAGGCTTCGTGAAATTCAAAAACATCAATGTCGGAAAGGGTCAATCCCATTGCATCAAGTACCTTGGGTGTGGCGTAGGCCGGGCCGAGCAGCAATTCATCTTCAGGATCTTGAGCCACATAGATGTATTCCCGCAGATAAGCTTTTGGTGTAAGGCCGAGATCTAAAGCGGTTTGTTTATCCATGATCAGCGAAGCCGAGGCGCCATCGGTTAACGCAGAAGAATTTCCCGCCGTAATAGTTCCGTGCGGTTTGATGAAAGCGGGTTTTAGCTTGGATAGTTTTTCCATCGAAGTATCTTCACGAAATACATTATCGCGGGTGATAGCCTCAAAACCGGGAGGCACGGCAGCGGGAAATAATTCATCGGCAAGCAGGCCTTCGTTTGTTGCTTTGGCTGCCAATTTATGCGATCGAAGCGCATATTTATCCTGTTCTTCACGGGTGATACCAAAATGAGCAGCCATGCGGTCGGCGCTTTCACCCATGGTTTCTTTGGTCGAAAATTCGGAGATGGAAGGGACTTCGGGGAGCAGGTCGGAGGGACGTAATCCTTTTAAAAAGCCGAGATAATCAGCGGGAGATTTATACTTGCGGGTTTCAAGCAGCTTTTTCCGGAACTTTTTTTGAAAACGGATGGGAATATCGGACATTGTTTCTGTTCCGCCCGCCAAGATGATTTTCGCTTGCCCTGATCGAATCAGATCAACCGCGCTGGTGATGGCCTGGTTGGATGAAATACAAGCCATAGTAACGGTGTGAGCAGGCACAGAATATGGAATACCCGCACCAAGCGCCGATTCACGCCCCACATTGCTGGTATTTACATCCTGGATGACATTGCCAAAAATAATACGGTCAAGATCATCGCCGTTAATGGCAGAGCGCCCTATTAGTCCTTCGATAGCCATTCGTCCCAGATCGTAAGCCATCAAATTTTTGTAACCTGTACCCGAGCGTTGAAAAGGCAGGCGTCCGCCGTCTACAATCACCGCTTCATTCAATTTATTTGTTGATTTATCAGCCATGGCCGTGTTTTTTAATATTGAATTATTACAAAGATGATTGAAAACAAGAGATAAGTCAAGCAAAAGTTAACAGTGTTAACCTGAGGAAGGGCTGCAAAAGTTTCAATAAACAAAAAAAGGACAGCTTCTTTCGAAACTGTCCTTCTGTGGGTGGTATAGGATTCGAACCTATGACCCCCTGCTTGTAAGGCAGGTGCTCTGAACCAGCTGAGCTAACCACCCATTTTAAGAGAGCACAAATATACGGATATTCTCTTTTCACACAAAACATTTTCCACTCCTTTTTGGAGCCTTTATCCAAGGTTTTGAACGAATCTTATCCTGTAGTTATAAAACAACATCGAATCACCAAATTCGTTAACTTATTGAATTTAAAATGCTATAAAATCATTCTAATGAAGCAAGCAAAAGAAAAACCAGTCTATAATTCACTCACTCCCGAAGAAGAGCGTGTTATCATACACAAAGGTACTGAAGCACCCTTTACCGGCGAATATAACGACAACAAAGAGGCCGGACTTTACCTGTGTAAACGGTGCGATGCGCCTTTGTATACATCAAAGGATAAGTTTCAATCCAGTTGCGGGTGGCCGAGTTTTGACGATGAGATTGAAGGTGCCGTAGAGCGTGTTCCGGATGCAGACGGGCGGCGGACAGAAATCGTCTGCGCGAATTGTAAAGCTCATCTGGGGCATGTTTTTGAAGGCGAATATTTAACAGATAAGAATATCAGGCATTGTGTTAATTCTGTTTCCCTGAAGTTCGTTTCCAAAGAGCAGTAAGTAATTCATCACTTACAAAAGGCGGTTTTCACTCCATATTCCTAATTTTCTTTAATTTTAACAGAATTTTTTGGATGTTTATTACGTTGTGTTAACAAAGGGAATATAAAAACATGGTGTTATGGCTGAAAAAGTTAAGAAGTTCGAAGAAATGATTGAGAATCCAACGGCACATCAGCTAAAATCGTATTATGATGCTAAGGAAAAGGCTTGTTTAGACGCGATGAAGTCGTCACAATCAAAAAATCCACATAATAAAGGATCGAATTTAGCTGATTTCTGGGATTATGTGTACCAGCAATTTTATGAAATACAATAATTTTTAAAGAAAGGATAAAAGGCTTGTGGAAATGCTTCCGCAGGCCTTTTTCTATTTGAGTAAATTGAATGATGATGAAGCTTTTTCGAATGAAATCCGAGAATCAAACCGTTTCACCCTTAAAGGTCGTCTTTTTCGCAGTGATTTTGCTGTTAATCATCGGTTCATTTTTCTTGCAAATGAGCCTTGGCCATTGTCCTGTTCCTTAAAATATCCGTCGGATTTGTTAACAGGTTTTTTAGAAAGATAAGATTTGCTCCAGCTCCCGGTTTTGATAGTAGTGCCGTCCCTTGATCTGCCTTTTCTCGAGTACGCCCATTTCTGTAAGCTCATTCAAATAGTTTCGAGCCGTGTTTTCAGCATAAATTCCGGCTGTTGTTAAATGACTGACTTTCGTAAACGGCTGGGTGAAAATAGCATCAATCAACTGACCGGGGCGTTGAAAATTCTTCTCATCTTCTACCGCCTCCAGAACAGCCTCTTTGGCAGCAAGCAGATCATTTACTTTTTGATAGGTTAGTCGTGCTGTTGATTCTACCGCCCTAAGCATATACAAAAGCCATCCCTGCCAGTCTCCCCGTTGTGAAATGGCTGCTAAGCGGTCGTAATATTCACTTTTATGCTCAATGATATACCGGCTCAAATATAAAATGGGTAATTCAAGCAAACCCGATTTAGTGATGTAATGAATATTCATAATTCGCCCTGTACGCCCGTTACCGTCTCGGAAAGGATGAATCGCTTCAAATTGAAAATGGGCAATCGCCATTTTGAGCAAGGGCTCTGCGGGCGGGGTTGAATCATCATTCAAGAATTCAGTCAAGTTAATTAATTTACTTTTCAACACATCCTTACCCTTTGGCGGGGTATAAATTCGTTTTCCGGCATTGGGCCCGCTGCCGCCTTGGCGAATATAAGTTTGCGCAAAAGGTGGACGAATGCCATCGCGCGACTCTTTAATTTCCTGATACAGCTTTACAAAATATTCAACATCAAACTGCCCGTTGTTTTGAAGGTATTCATAGCCCTGCCAGATGGCTTCGCGGTATCGAAGCACTTCTTTGGTAGAGCCGGAGACCGTATCATCAAACCGATGATCACTGAATGCTTGGTACAAATCATCATCTGTCGTAAATATATTTTCGATGGCACTCGAATCCTTCGCCTCCTGTAAGGTGATAGTGTTAACCAGCAATGCCTGATTAGGAATAGCGATACTTCGCCCCGCCAGCAATGCCAATGCTTCTTTTGCTTTCCCCAATTGTTCATAAATTTCAATCGTCTTATAAATTTCTTCATTTAGAGGCAGAAGTGGGAGGCCGTTCCAGGGAACATTACGATCGGGATTGATGGTATAAAGAGGTTTTGCAGACATTAAATAACCTGGTTGTTAAGGTATGATGGGAATTCGAGCCTTAACATAAAGGTTTTTTATCAAACATACATTAAAAAATATATAATTTAATGTATAGTTGTAATTCTGACCTTAAAAGAGATGCGAGGACATAACAGCTACCTCAACTTAGGTGATAATAAAGGTAGGATTTAGAAACAGAGATTCTAAAAATCATTCCGAATGAAGCATTTCACACCTAAACCCTTCGCCTTAAAAGTAGCTGCTGCCCCATCAAAACCAACGATTCTAATAGTTACTGAAGAATATCCATCTTTTCAGCAAAGTACGAAGTGAAATCCCTCAGGTCTTCGGTAATCCCTTTTTCTTCCGTGGCATTTTCAAAAGTATCGGCCATGGTTACGAGTGTCTGATGAAAAAAGATCTTCATTTCATCGCGGGTCATTTCTTTTGTCCATAAATCCAACCGCAGGGTATCCTGCTTTTCGGGATCCCACATAGAAAGCAGCATGGCCCTGCAGTTAGCGATGCCTTGCCCGTCTTTATCCGTAGCGTTCCAGTCGATAGATGTGGGCACATCATTTTCATCCAATTCAACCGTGATATTGATGTCCTTTGTCTTCTTACTCATAAATTATTTTTTCCAATTCTGACTAGGTTTTAATGTAGATCGAGATTTATCTCGATAAGCAGTATGCTTCACCATTAAAAATATAAAAAAAGCCTTAATCAATGATCCGATCAAGGCTTTTTTATTGTTTTAAAAAATCGACTATCAATAGCGATAATGCTCGGGCTTGTAAGGGCCGCTTTTGGGAACATCAATATATTCCGCCTGTTCATCGCTCAATTCTTCGAGCTCTACACCGATTTTCTTGAGATGAAGCCGCGCCACTTTTTCATCCAGATCTTTAGGCAGCACGCTTACCTCCAGGTCGAAATCCTCGGGACGATTCCAAAGCGCGATCTGCGCCAAGGTTTGATTGGTGAAACTGTTAGACATTACAAATGATGGATGTCCCGTAGCGTTGCCCAGGTTCATCAAACGCCCTTCAGAAAGCAGGATGATTTCCCTGCCATCTTCGAAAGTAAACATATCAACCTGTGGTTTAATGTTAGTCTGTTCGGCATTTGCTTTCAGCCAGGCGACATCAATCTCGTTATCGAAATGGCCAATATTGCCGACAATGGTTTTATCCTTCATCATCTTAAAATGGCGTTCTTTAATGATATCCTTATTTCCCGTAGCCGTAACTACGATATCCGCTTCTTTAATCGCATCATCCATTTTCTTCACTTCATAGCCTTCCATAGCCGCTTGCAAGGCACAAATGGGGTCGATTTCGGTGACAATCACCCGTGCACCTGCGCCGCGGAGTGAAGCTGAAGAACCTTTACCTACATCACCGTAACCGGCCACAACAGCTACTTTTCCAGCCATCATAATATCCGTAGCGCGACGAATGGCATCGGAGCAAGACTCGCGACATCCATATTTATTATCAAACTTTGACTTCGTTACAGAATCATTCACATTGATGGCCGGCGCGCCCAGCGTACCTTCTTTGGCCATCTTATAAAGGCGATTCACGCCGGTAGTCGTTTCCTCAGAAATACCGTTGATTCCTTTGAGCAGTTCAGGATATTTTTCATGAACCAGCTGGGTGAGGTCTCCGCCGTCATCTAAAATCATGTTAAGAGGTTCACCGTCTTCAAAAATGAGCGTTTGCTCAATACACCAGATATACTCTTCCTCGGTTTCGCCTTTCCATGCATAAACCGGAACGCCGGCCTCAGCGATAGCAGCGGCAGCGTGATCTTGAGTAGAAAAAATATTGCACGACGACCATTGTACTTCAGCACCGAGCTCAACCAGCGTTTCAATAAGCACCGCTGTTTGAATGGTCATGTGTAGGCAACCCGCGATTCGTGCTCCTTTCAACGGCTGCTGGTCGGCATACTCTTCACGAAGCGCCATCAGCCCTGGCATTTCTGCTTCCGCTAAATGAATTTCTTTTCTGCCATAATCGGCCAATCCAATATCTTTTACTTTATACGGTAACTTTTCTTTTACCTTTTGTGCCATAAAAATAAGTTCTTAATTATGTTAAATTTCAATTCTAAAATACGGTTAAAAAAAACTTCGTTCCAACGCAAACGTGAGATGTGAAACGGCAGACGTTTTCGTTTCACATCTCACTTCTCACGTTTGATCACTTTTTACGTCAGTATGCTTCTCAATAATCTGCTTAATCTTTTTATAATCAGCTTGGGGTCCTGCCGTACCCATCGATTTTTTGATGAAATTTCCTTCCGCATCAACAAAAACTTTATAAGGAATTCCCTGTACGCCTAACTTTTTGTGAAGGCCGTTGGAATCCATCAACCAGATAAAATCATAATTATGTTCGTCGGCAAAATCTTTAGCATCAGCTACGGTATCGGTAAATCCCGGGGTTACCGCCAAAACCACAAAATTTTCGGGAAATTCTTTCTGTAGTTTTTGAAGTGTGGGGAAACTGGCCAGGCAGGGCTTGCACCAGGTTTCCCAGAAATCAATCAACACTACCTTACCTTTGAAGTTTGAAATAGGAACGGAATTGCCGTCAAAATCGGTAAAAACCGCTTGCTCAACAAATTCTGCAGGGGTGCTGGGTTCCGGTTTTTCTTTAGCTTGCGCTTCTTTGGGAGTGTCGGAAGCATTACATGCTGCAAATAAAAAACATACAGCCAATACTGCGGATAATCTTTTCAATAGGTACAAAGTCATTCGTTTTCAAAGTTATATTAGGAGGTTACATACAAAACAAATTCGTCCTGCTCTTATTGCCATAAGATAACGATTTTATGATGAAGTATTTAGTTCTACTTATTAAAACATCAGCGGTAGGATAAAGTCATTATTAAGCTGCTTTTCCAATTTGGGGTTTCCCTTTACAAAGCAAAAAAATTTTTGTAGTGTGATTTTAAGATATATGGATGGTTTATCTGCCAAATTTAAATATAAGGGTTGGTAGAAGGAAAATACATTTGTTAGCAGCACATATTTACAGATATGATGACTCCTAATTTTATTTCCGCTTATCCATATCGCTTTATAAAGTCACATTTAATTTTAACAAAGGACTATATAATATGGCACACCGCAACTATCTTAGCAGACTATCAGGATTTTTATTCTGTTTC
>DASSAY010000070.1:0-2722 GCA_035699185.1 Balneolaceae bacterium
TACCCCGTTTTCATCCGAACCGCAAATATAAATGATGTCTTCGCCCGTCAGCCGTTTGTAGCGCACATATAAATCGGCGGGAAGATAGGCACCGGCCAAATGTCCTAAATGAATGGGGCCATTTGCGTAAGGCAGGGCAGAAGTAACAAGGGTTCGTTTGGACATGTAGTTCTTTGGTTAGCTTGAATTTCAGAATTCGAAAATAAGAGGTTACAGGTTAAAATGATAGTTGAAGGGACGCGATTAATCGCGTCCGTATATGTGCTTGTCCTAAATTATTGAAAATAATTCAATAATCTTCCGCCGATCCGGTAATCCTTTAAATTCTGTAATCAAGGTAACTGAACAAACCCTGAGGGTTTTATCAGTTAATAGCTAATTTTTTTAGAACGAAAAGATATTTCGCTGATGGTGCGGAAACGGTTACTCCTCTCTGCACATCCGGTTTGCCTGCTCAACGAAGTCTCGATATATTTTAAATGCTTCTTGAAATTACTGTAATAAAAACTTTTTTTCTCATCATTAATGGTATTTTATAGCCCAATCAAAACATATTATTTTACTTTTACTCTTTTAGTTAGTCTATGGAAACGAATACATACTCTGTCATCACCGGAACCGGTTCATATATTCCCAAAAGAAAAGTTCGTAATGCCGATTTTCTTGATCGCATGTTTCTATCGGCCGATGGTACGCCTATAGGCAAGAGTAATAAAGAGACCATTCAAAAATTTTCGGAGATCACGGGAATTGAAGAGCGGCGGTATGCCGATGATAACATACTTACTTCGGATATGGGAGCGGAAGCCGCGGAAAAGGCTCTCGCATCTGCGGCACTGGACCGTGAGAAGCTGGACCATATTCTGGTGGCTCATAATTTTGGAGACATTCGGGCTGATAATAACCGGGTGGATATGGTGCCCAGCCTGGCTTCGCGGGTAAAACACAAATTAGGAATAAAGAATCCCCATTGTATAGCCTGTGATTTGCCTTTTGGCTGCCCCGGCTGGCTACAGGGTATTATTCAAAGCGATTATTTTTTACGAAGCGGTGATGCATCCGCTTGCCTGGTGATCGGGGCGGAAACGCTCTCCCGTGTCTGTGACCCGCATGACAGGGACAGCATGATCTACGCCGATGGGGCGGGCGCGGCCATATTGGAAGCCCGGGACAGCGATACTCCGCTCGGTATAGTAAGCCATGCCGCCCGGACAGATACAGAAGAACAACTTTGCCATTTAAAAATGGCCCCTTCGTATAATCCTGAGAAGAATGATAACCTTTACCTGAAGATGGAAGGCCATAAACTTTATCAGTATGCGCTAACCTATGTGCCCGGACTGATCAAATTAAGTCTCGATAAAGCAGGTATCGGTTTTGATGAAGTCGACAAGGTGCTCATTCACCAGGCCAATGCCAAAATGGATAAAGCTATTTTAAAACGACTGGCAAAGTTGTATGACAAGAATGAAGTGCCGGATGATATTATGCCGATGAGCATAGGCCGGCTCGGCAACTCATCCGTGGCTACCATTCCCACGCTGCTGGACTTGGTACTAAGAAATAAGATAGACGGTCATCAGATAAAAGAAGGAGACATTGTGGTATTTGCCTCCGTTGGCGCAGGTATGAATATTAACTCAGTGGTATATAGGCAATGATGAGTTTTGAATGATGAAAGATGAATTATTTTTAGAGTGAATGATATTTCACTGACGGATGACCGGTGACTGAAACCACTATTTCTCGTCGTACATGGGATGTGCGACGAATGGAAGGGGCAGGATATGTATCGCGAAGCGGTTGCTACGCCTGTTTACCCCAAAACCCCTAAAGGGGGCTTTTTTTGTCCTTTCAAACTTATTCTGTTCGTTATTAGTATAAGACAAGGGGTTGCAACCCCCTTGTCTTGTTAAGGTTCTGACTTTCCACCGCCACCCTGATTACGTACCTCTTCGCGCAATTCAACAATTTCGGACTGAAGGGCGGAGATTGAATTTGCGCTTGCGGGCGTGGGATTTTCCTCCGCATCACGCCCTACAAAGAATGTAGCAAGCGTTGCGGTGATATAGCCGAATACTCCAAAACTATACAGAGACAGGAAAAAGCATAAGATGCGTCCCGATGCAGTCTGCGGCCAATATTCTGAACCCAGCGTTGTCAGAATCATGGCCGTCCACCAAAGGGCTTCTCCGTAATTGTCAAAACCGCCATCGGGAGCTTCCAATTCAAAACTATACATACCGGCGGCACCCACCAAAATAACAATGAAAGTCAAGGTTAGAATGTATCCAAAGCCGCGCCGGCGCATAGTGGAAGCGAGTGCTTGCATACCGCGATTAATCGAGCTGACCAGGCGCAGCAATCGCAACCCGCGCGACATCCTCGCCAGCCGGGACAGGCGTGCTACCCGTAAAATGGCAAAAATCCGAAACACGCGCAGGGCCGGGGCCAGCAGGGAAATTACCTTCAGCCAGTTTTGCCTGAAATAGTGCAGTTTGCGCGGTGCCAGAGTGATACTTACCGCGAATTCGAAGACAAACAATCCCCAGATGATGTAGCCGCTTATTTCCAGCAGGGGATTAAGTCCCCAAATGATTTCAGCCACAAATAACGCCAGCCAGACAAAAGCCAGCACCAGCATAGGCACTTCCAGCCAGCGGTGAATCCGTTTCAGCAGCGACTCGCGCTCCAATTCAATTTCTTTTTTCAATTTCGGTCT
>DASSAY010000071.1:0-15164 GCA_035699185.1 Balneolaceae bacterium
ACCTGCGGCAAATGTTTGTATTTTTGGATGTTCATCCGGTCAATCAGCCCGAAGTGATGGTTGCCAACGCTACCCAAAAATTTAGTGATCAACTGAAGCTTACCGATGATACATCCAAAGATTTAATGAAGAAATTACTGCAAAACCTGGTGGACTGGACGAAGAAGATCAGTTAAACGCAAGGAGCGATTAGAATGTAAATCAACTTGACAGCGTTGGCGAAGACGCTAACAGGAATCAGAAAACCTCTGATACGCTGTCAGGTCAGTTTTAATTTCAACCGTTCCACATTCGTTAATGTTAATTTCAGAAGAAAAGTAAGAATCATCCTTTTATCACTCTTTTTAAACCTTTATTTTTTGCTTGATATCAACAGCAAAAAATAAGTTTTTATAAAAATGAATTTTTCTTTAAAAGGACGGGCTTCCAATAGTTTTAACATTAAAAGGCAGTATCAATTTGCTGTATTTTTCTTATTTTTAAGCGGCTTTTCGGTGTCGTCTTTTGCGCAAGAAGTTAAAACGCTCGATACCTTAATCGTTCCTAAAGAACTGGTGATTTCATCCAGTTATATTCCACAAACAGCCGCCGGTTCGGGACGTAATATTACCATCATTCCGGCCAAGGTGATACAAAGCTTTCCGGTTCACACCATTGATGAGGTGCTGCGTTATGCCGCGGGAGTCGAAGTGCAGTCAAGGGGTGTATTTGGAACGCAATCCGATTTTAGCATTCGTGGAAGCACTTTTTCCCAGGTTCTCGTTTTGATTGACGGTATGCGTTTGAATGATCCGCTGACCGCCCATTATAATTCGAATATTCCCGTTTCTCCGGCCGAAATTGCAAGGATTGAAGTGCTGCATGGCCCCGCGGCCGCACAGTTTGGAGCGGATGCGGTTGGCGGAGTCATCAATATTGTTACCCGAACGTTTGCCCGCCCAAAGGGAGAGCAGCAAACGGATGCCTATGCAAAAATGGGCTATGGACAGTATGATTTAAAAATGGGGCAGGCCGGATTTTTTCACCGGGGCAGCGGGTACCGCATCAGTGCGGGCGGCATGTGGTTCGATACGCCGGGACAGCCGTTAGGGGCCAATTATAAAAGCTGGTTTAATATCAGGAATGTTTCTTTATCGGCAGGTTTTCAACTGGGTGATGGATGGGATCTTGCCCTGCGCTCAGCTTATGATGAACGGGATTATAACGCCCGTTATTTCTATACCTTCAGTCCGGTTGATGAAGCAACCGATCATACCAAAGCCTGGTGGAACCAGTTTCGGCTTACCAAATCAGGTGACCGGCAGACGACAACTTTAGAAGGAGCGTTTAAACACAATATTGATCATTTCGTCTTTAATCCGGATTTCACGCCCAATCATCACACCACCAATTTACTGAACCTGAAGCTCTACCAGTACCGGAGATTATCATCAAAATGGGGTTTGACCTACGGCATCCAAACAAGCAATCGATCCATTCGCAGTAACGATCGCGGGCGGCACAGTGATTGGCATTACGCTGTTTTTTCCATGGCTCAATGGCAATTATCCCCGGCCTTCATCCTGACCGGAAGCCTGCGGCTCGATCATGATGAAAGCTATGGTACCGAGTTGCTGCCCCAGCTAAGCGCATCATACAACACGGGAAAATGGACGTTGAGAGCATCGGCAGGACGAAGTATTCGCGCTCCCAGTTATACCGAGCGCTATATTTCAACCAATTTAGCGGGCCCGCTGGCGGAAGGAAGGAACATTGGAAATCCCTGGTTGGAGGCAGAACGTTCGTGGTCGGGCGAGGCGGGATTTGATGTTTCGCCCGTGCCGAATTTACGATTCTCTTTTACCGGTTTTCTTAGAAAATCTTCAAACCTGATTGATTACGTCATCACAAACTCGGGAGACATTCGTAATAACGGCAATCTTCAAGCCGGTGCCGATTACCTTTACACCAGCAATATCAGTGATGTAAGAACAGGGGGGATAGAAGCAGCATTATCGCTACAAACAATGTTGGGAGCCGGTTGGGTATTGCAAAATAGAATAGGCTATACGTTTACCGATTCTTATAATGAAGAAAATGTGGCCTCAAAATATGTCTCCAATTATGCCCGTCACTTGATAAACGGCAGAATTTCACTGCGAAAAGGGCCCTTTGAAATTGCCCTGATCGGACTTTGGAAACAGCGCCGGGCCGACCGGGTTGAAGCAATCGGCGCGTTTAAAGAGCCGAATTACAGCGTCTGGCATCTGAGAGCGGGCGTTGATATCTATAAAAATTTAACCCTTGGTTTTGAGGTTGATAACCTTTTCGACACCGCTTATCAAGATGTACTGGGAGCCAAAATGCCGGGCCGATGGGTTATGGGCACTTTAAAATGGCATTTGGACGAATGAATGATACTCACGCGATTAATGTGATAGTCCCATAAATTTTATATTTTCACTCATTCTATTAAACAAAAAATATATTGATGAAACGATTTCCTATTTCTGTCCTGTTGATTTGTGCCTTTGTAATTCAGAGTTGTGCCGGTAGTGGCGCTGCAACTTCTGATGCTGATTCTGAAGCAGCTTCCGAAACGAATGTCGCCATTTCTGATAACGATTCTGCAACATCCGAAAGCATGAAAGAGCGCATTGATCAATATACCACGGTCGAGCTCACTACTGATATGAGCAAGCTGACCGGGAATCAGAAGAAAGTGTTGGCATTGCTTATTGAAGCTTCCAAGCCGATGAACGAAATATTCTGGCACGAAGCTTACGGCGAAAAAAGCGAATTGATGGCTATGATTGACGACCCGCTCACCGAAAAATATGCCGAAATCAATTACGGCCCGTGGGATCGACTTAATAATAATGAGCCTTTTGTGGAAGGCGTAGGCCCCAAACCGGCAGGAGCAAATTTTTATCCCGTTGAGATGACCAAAGAGGAGTTCGAAGCGTGGGATAATCCCAAAAAGGATAATTTATACACCTTGGTTCGCTACGATGATAACGGTTCACTCATCACCGTTCCTTACCGTGAAGCTTTTGCCGGGCAACATCAGTTGATTGCTTCAAAATTGAAGAAAGCGGCAGAAATAACCGAAAACGAGGCACTGAGCAACTATCTGAATTTACGCGCAAAAGCACTGCTGACCGGCGAGTACAAGCCCAGCGACATTGCCTGGCTTGAAATGAAGGACAATAAAATCGGTATTGTGATTGGCCCTATCGAGACTTACGAAGACGGACTTTTTGGTTATAAAGCCGCCCACGAAGCGGTGGTGCTGGTCAAGGATATGGGTTGGAGCAAGCGGCTGGCAAGATATGCCGAAGTGCTGCCTAAACTCCAAAAAGGCCTGCCTGTGCCTGAAAAATACAAGCAGGAAACGCCGGGAAGCAATGCGGATTTGAATGTATACGATGCGGTTTTTTATGGAGGCTCAGCAAACGCGGGTGCTAAAACCATTGCCATCAACCTGCCGAATAATCCGGAAATCAGGATGAACATCGGGACTCGCCGGTTGCAGTTAAAAAATGTGATGCGGGCGAAGTATGAAAAAATCCTGCTGCCAATCGCCGACCTTTTGATTGTGCCCAAGCAGCAAAAGTACATCACTTTCGATGCTTTTTTCGCCAACACCATGTTTCACGAAGTGGCTCACGGACTGGGAATCAGTCAAACCATCACCGGTAAAGGTACCGTGCGTGAAGCGCTGAAAGATCATTATTCAGCCCTCGAAGAAGGTAAAGCGGATGTATTGGGTTTGTATATGATCACCAGTTTGCGTGATGACGGGATGATCACGGAAGGCAACATCAAAAATAATTATGTCACTTTTGTGGCCAGTATCTTTCGTTCCATCCGTTTTGGTACGGGTGATGCTCATGGGCTCGCCAACCTGATTCGTTTCAACTTTTATAAGGACAAAGGCGCTGTTTCTTATGATGAAGAAGCGCAGGCGTACCGTGTTAATTTTGACAAAATGAAAGAAGCAAGCCGGGCACTTTCAAGAAAAATTCTGATGCTGCAAGGTGACGGAGATTATGAAGGCGTAGAAGCGTTCATCCAGAAATACGGAAACGTAGGCCCGCAACTTCGCGAATCGCTAAACCGTGTGGCCGCTCAGGATATTCCCACGGATGTTATTTTCGAACAAGGCAAAGAAGTATTGGGATTGGAATAATTTTGAATACGGGATTCCTCATCAGGCGACTGGTTTTGTCGCCCGATGAGTGAATTAGGGTTAACGTGAGTTCAAATAAGAAAATTAAGGCAAGTTTGTTTATGCTCGGTTTGCAGGGAAAGATGATTTGCGAGCTTTCCTTTTTAAGACAAATCCATTTTCTTCACCAGAATTTTATCCACCCGCTTGCCATCCATATCAACCACTTCGAATTCATAGCCCCTGTAGTCGATAATATCACTTTCTTCCGGTATTCTTCCAAGCTGCGACATTATAAAACCGCTGAAGGTGGAATAATCGGCAGAATTGAATTCAATCGAAAAAAAGTCGGAAACGGCTACAATTTCTGTTGCGCCGTCAACCAAAAATGAGCCATCCTTTCGTTTAACTATTTTTTTCTCTGCTTCCTCAAATCTATCAGGAAGTTCCCCAAAAATATTCTCGATTAAATCATGCAAGGTAATAAGGCCTTCGGTACCGCCGTATTCATCAACAATCAAGGCGATGTCCGTTTTATTGGCCCGAAACTTTTCCAACAGCTCAAAAGAATAGATTGATTCGGGGACGATAAGGCCTTCATTTAATATGCTTTTCAAGCTAAAAGAAGAATTTATCTGGTATTTTGTCAAGAATTCTTTCGACTCTATAAACCCCAAAAAATTGTCGATATCATTTTTGCATACAAAGTAGCGTGAATAATGGTGGGAAGAGATAAATTCAAAAATTTCCGGATTGGTAAGTGATGAATCGATCCATTCAATTTTGGTTCTTGGAACCATAATTGAATTAACTTTCTTATCATTAAAGCTAAAAATCCGGTTAATCATCTCAGATTCTTCTTTTTCAAAGGTACCGTGTTCGGTTCCAAGCTCTAATAACGATTTTAACTCTTCTTCGGTAACGGGCGGTTCTTCACTCTTTTTTATCCGTATAAAAAACAACAATGCTTTGGTGGACCCACTTAAGAAGCTTACAAAAGGTGAAAATATTTTTGTAATCGCGTGCATCAGCGGCGCCATTCGAATGGTAATTTTTTCGGGATCATTCAGCGCGATGCTTTTAGGCGCCAGTTCGCCGATGACCAAAGACAGGTAGGTAATAAAAGCAACAATTAAGACAAAAGAGACCTGCTCGGCGTACAGCTTGATATATGGAATACTTTCCAGATAGGGCGTTATATCTTCGGCCAAAGCATAACCGCCAAAAGCACCCGCGAGAATGCCTACAGTGGTAATTCCTATTTGAATGGCCGATAAAAACCGTTCAGGTTCGTCCAATAAAAATAGTGCTTTTTTAGCTGATTCATTCCCCTTTTTGGCTTTATCCTCCAGCTTAAAACGTTTTGCTGATACGAAGGCAATCTCACTCATCGCGAGTAAACCGTTAAATATCAGCAAAATAATAATAATGACTATTTCCTGCATAATTCGCTCAATCCATGATTGATTTCTTGCTATAGCTTAACATTTAAAGTTACCATTTATTTATCAACCATCAAGAAGCCCAAAAATCTTCATTTTAATAAAATAGGTCTTGAAATTTATTTTTAGTAATAACGAGTGCTCTCTTTTGTAGCACAAATTTCGTTTATTATAGTGAATTTGCAACAGCTGAAGTAACCTTTTAATTAAAGTTCATTTTGTCTATTCAACATTCATTTTATCAACATATAGCCCAAACAAGCGATTCGCCTATAGGCCTGGAAGTTGAGCGGGCTGAGGGCTCCTTTATTTATACTTCCGACGGCCGCCGCTATATTGATTTTATCTCGGGCATTGCCGTTAGCAGCCTTGGGCACCGCCATTCCAAAGTGGTTGAAGCCGTCAAGCGGCAAGTTGACCGCCATTTGCATGTGATGGTTTACGGTGAGTTTATCCAGCAGCCGCAGTCGGCTTATGCGGAGTTACTGACCTCGCAATTGCCTTCAACATTAGATCGCGTTTATTTTGTAAACAGCGGCACTGAAGCCAATGAAGGAGCCTTAAAGCTGGCCAAAAAGCATACCGGACGTCATAAATTTGTAGCTTTTCATCACGGTTATCATGGCGATACGCACGGTTCTCTGAGCGTTACCGGCCGTGACGTTTACCGCGATCCCTACCTGCCCCTGTTACCCGACATTCACTTTCTGGATTTCAACGATTTTAAGGAGCTTGATACGATTGATGAAGATACCGCGGCGGTTATTCTGGAACCTATTCAGGGTGAAGGCGGCATCATTCCCGCCCAAAAGGAATGGCTAAAAGCGGTACGCGAGCGGTGTGATGAAACCGGTGCCCTGCTCATTTTTGATGAAATTCAAACCGGATTTTTCCGTACGGGAAGCCTGTTTGCTTTTCAGCATTATAAAGTGGTGCCCGATATTTTATGCCTGGCCAAAGCGATGGCCGGGGGAATGCCTATGGGCGCGTTTGTGTCATCAACTGAAATTTTTGAAGCTTTTAAATGCGATCCGCCCTTGAATCATGTAACCACTTTTGGCGGGCATCCGGTTTCGTGCGCGGCGGCTTACGCCACATTAACCGAATTGTTGAAGGATGATTTTGAAGCTAAAGCGATGGGAATAGAGAACGCTGTACGCGAAAAATTAACTGCCCCGGGAATTGTAGAAATTCGCGGACGCGGAGCCATGTTAGGCATGGAATTGGCGGATAAAGCCCTCACCCGAAAAGTAGTAGAAGATTGCCTTGAGAAAGGCATTATTCTCGGCTGGACTCTTCATTCAAATACACTCGTACGCCTGGCGCCACCATTGATTATCGACAAAACCCTTCTCGAAAATACGCTTAAAACCATTAACAGCAGTATTCGCAATTGTTTGTAAAAAAATGGATGGCAAGCCTGATAAGTTTGCCATTTCAGAAAAAAGTAATTAATGTTTAAATGTTAGAAAATTCTAATAAACATTTAACTAATAAACCTCATATGCTAAAAAAGATACCATATTTAACTTCTGTTGCCCTTTTTTGCACAGCTTTATTTCTCACATCATGCGATGATAATCCATCATCAGTGGATGAGAATCCGCCGGAATTGCCATCCGTTCAAACAATGGAAATGGATTTTTCTGCTTTTGAAAGCAGTTCACCTCAAAAGGTGAAAAGCCAGGCTGCAACTGATAATTTTAATCGGGCTGTTGTTACAGCGTCAATTATGAAACTCGTCGTTGATGTTAATCTGGCCATTCCACGAGCACTTTTAACCGCAGCCGCTAATTCGGATGCTAAATTGGTTGAAGGCGGAAAGTGGGAATGGAGCTATTCAAAAAACGCCAATGGCAATACGTACGGTGTTCGTCTGGTTGCTGAACGTGAGAACGAGGAAACGGTGGATTGGGAGTTTTACGTGACCAATTCGGAAGCAGGGCTTAAAAACCGGTTATTTTTCCGGGGGTCAACCGTGAGCGCGGCTACTCAGGGCACATGGTCGTACTACAGTTTGCAAAGTAATGAAGCGGAAGTACATGTTTCCGAAATTACCTGGGCTGTTAACGGTGATAATGATAAAGAGCTAAAGCTGGAAGTGGTTTCAAACCGATATGAACGGCAAGGCGATTATATTGAATATAGCTTTGACGGAACCGTGAAAACGGCTGTTTACTTTAATGCCGGTAAAGAAGAAACAACTAAGATTCAATGGAATGCTGAAACCAAAGAGGGATTTATTATCGCTCCTGATTACAACAATGGCGAAAAAGCCTGTTGGGATGCAAGTTTTCAAGACGTTGCTTGCACCTCATAAGTTTTAGCAATTCTTTATAAAGTGTCATTGAGCCCGGAATGTTTCCGGGCTTTTTTATTGATTTAACTTTTTTAAAAAATGCAGAAACAAATGTAGCCATATTTAGTACAAAAGAATGATAATAGCCGCATCAAATTTTTCATCATGATGACACGAGCATTTTCTATATCATTCACAGCCTTAATTCTCATTTTAACGATGATTTCTTGTACCGATAGCCCGTCGGTACCGAGCAATTATCCCCCCGCGTTACCGCTTGAAAGTTCTATGGGTATTCATTTTTCTAATTTCGGCAAGCAGAAATCATCTGTTAAATCACAACAACTTTCCTTTAACAATTTTGCGCGAGCCGCTTTTACAGCCGGAGTGATGAAAGCGGTTATCGAGGCTAATTTGTTCATTCCCCGCGCATTGCTGGATGCGGCCTCCGATTCAGAAGCTAAAATAAATGAAAAAGACCGTTGGGAGTGGAACTATCGGGCTTTTGTAGATGGAAAAAGCTACGAGGTGCGGCTGGTGGCTTTGCCGGGTGAAAATAACTCAACAAAGTGGAAGTTTTATGTAACCAATATAGAACAGGGATTGGATGGCCGATTACTTTTTAGCGGAACCACAAGTGCTAACGGAAGGCAGGGAAGCTGGAGCTATTTCAGCCTTCAAAACACGAGTTCGAGTGAAGCGATATCAAAAATAAAGTGGTCGCTCAATAGCAAAGATGAACTTCATATACGGGTTGATGTGATTTCTAATCGTTTTGAAAGAGGGGGCGATTATATTGACTATACTTTTAACGGCACTACAAAATCGACTGTATATTATGATGCAGGGGAAGACAAAACTACCGAAATTCAGTGGAATATAAAGACTAACATTGGCTATATTTTTTCTCTCCATTATAATAATGGCCGGCAAGCTTGCTGGGATGAAAATTTTGCCGATATTGCTTGCAATGAACTTTAAGCAGGAAGGCCGGGAGAAAGCACAATCCAATGTTTAGTTATTGCAAACCCTGAGGTTTTAGAAACCCTCAGGGTTTGTTAGTTTTAGAACTAAAATTGACAGTGGAAGGAATTCAGAAGTAGTTTTTTGAGTTTCAGTTGTAAGCAATAACTCCAGCAAAATTTTTCATCTATGAAATCTATAAATCCGGCTACAGACGAACTAATCAAAGAATATGAGTTGATGAGTGATGATGAATTAGACAAAATCATCCAAAATACAGTAAAAGCGCAGGGGGAATGGCGTAAAACCGGTTTCGGGGAGCGGGCGTCTCTGCTAAAAAGCGTGGCCAAAAATCTTGAAGCGAAGAAAAAAGAATATGCCGAACTAATGGCGCGTGAAATGGGCAAGCCTTTGCCACAAGGGGAATCTGAAGTTGAAAAATGTGCCTGGGTGTGTAAGTTTTATGCCAACAATACCGAAGATTTTTTGAAGGATCAGTTCATTACTTCGGATGCGAATAAGAGTTATGTCACTTTTAATCCACTGGGCGCGGTTTTGGCTATCATGCCCTGGAATTTTCCTTTTTGGCAGCTTTTTCGCTTTGTGGCTCCTGCTTTAATGGCCGGTAACGCCGCCGTTTTAAAACATTCGGCAAACGTCAGCGGCTGCGCATTGGCTATTGAAGAGGTGATCCATGATGCCGGCGTTCCGGAGCCCATTTTTCGTTCTGTGATAGCAGACAATGACCAGGCTCAAATGATGATTAAACATCCCGGCATATCGGCGGTAACGCTTACGGGAAGTGTAGGTGCCGGAAAAGCGGTGGCATCAACGGCGGGTAGTGTGCTCAAAAAAACCGTGCTGGAGCTGGGAGGAAGCGATCCTTACATAATTTTAGCGGATGCCGATGTCGAACAGGCCGCAGAAACCTGCGTAAATTCACGACTTATTAACAGCGGCCAAAGCTGCATTGCCGCTAAACGATTTATCGCGGTTGAAGATATTTATGATTCATTCTTAGAACTTGTAACGGAAAAAATGAAGGCTAAGAATACCGGAGATCCTTTTGATGAGTCCACTGATGTGGGTCCGATGGCTACCAAAAGATTGAGGGATGATCTGCACAAGCAAGTTCAGAAAAGTATAGATGCGGGAGCGAAATGTGTGACAGGCGGCCAGATCCAGGATCAAAAAAGTGCTTTTTACCCGCCTACGATTTTAACCGGCGTTTCCAAAGGGATGCCTGCTTATAGCGAAGAACTTTTCGGCCCGGTAGCATCTGTGATTAAAGTGAAAAATGAGCAGGAAGCTATTTATGTTGCTAATGATACCGAATTTGGCCTGGGAGCCGCGATCTTTTCGAAGGATGTGAATCATGCCGAGAAAATTGCCGCTACAGAGTTGCAAGCCGGCTGCTGTTTCATCAATCATTTGGTGAAGTCTGATCCCCGTCTTCCCTTTGGAGGGATCAAACAATCCGGCTATGGACGTGAATTATCTCAATATGGACTCAAAGAATTTGTAAATATCAAGACGATATACCGGGCGTAAAGAATTAGCGCGAGTGCATTGCTTGTGCTAATATAAATAAAGGTGACACTATGCTGTCATTCACTGCGTTGATATTAGGAGATAACAGAAAAAGGAATTGAAAACCAGCAAAACGTGGAGAACAATCCCATTCGCGGCCGCGGCTCATCCGATAACCCCGCCAATCGTTTTGAAGACCGGTACACCGATTATGACCTCGACGAAGAGAGCGGACAAAAACCGTCGCAGAAAACGAAGCTCATTCCCGATGATGCCAAAGAAATTCTCTCCAAAAATGACAGTCCCGATCTTCCTTTTAATTACGGACTAAATCCCTATCGTGGCTGTGAGCATGGCTGCATTTATTGCTATGCGCGTCCCACTCACGAATATTTAGGTTTTTCTGCGGGGCTTGATTTTGAATCCCGTATTATGGTGAAATATGATGCCGCCGAAAAGCTGCGGGAGAAATTCAATTCCAAAAGCTGGAAACCGCAAACTGTTGTTTTAAGTGGCGTAACCGATGCCTTTCAACCCATAGAACGCAAGCTTGAAATCACTCGAAGCTGTTTAAAAGTTTTTGCCGAGGCCCGGAATCCTGTTGGCATAATCACCAAAAATTATTTGGTAACCCGAGATATTGATTATTTAAAAGAGCTTTCTGAATACAATGCAGTACACGTTACGCTTTCCATCACCACGCTTGATCGTGATCTGTGCCGAATTATGGAACCGCGAACATCGCAGCCTTACCGTCGGCTGAAAGCCATCGAAGAACTGGCGGAAGCGGGTATTTCGGTAGGCGTAAATGTTGCGCCCATCATTCCGGGTCTTACCGATCACGAAGCTCCCGACATTCTCAAAGCCGCCCGTGATGCCGGGGCTATTCGTGCCGCTTATACCATTGTTCGTCTGCCTTACGGTGTGAAAGATTTGTTTCAAGAATGGCTCGAGCAGCATTTCCCGGACCGGAAAGAAAAGGTGCTGAACCGGATACGTGATCTGCGAGGCGGCAAATTGTACGATAGTACCTTTGGCAAGCGGTTTGGGGGTGAAGGGGAATTTTATCACCAAATCCGTAGTATGTTCAAAATTCAAACCAAGAAGCTGGGGCTGAATGAAAGATCTGTCAGCCTTTCAACCGAACATTTCAGGCGGCCGGAGAAGGGACAGTTGGGGCTATTTTGAATTCTAAAACCAAAAGGAGGGAGAGTTCCCTTTTTTCTGTCGATATCCCTTTCTTTCAAGCTGAAATTAAATCGAAAACAAGAGCGCAGGTATCGGAGTACAACTTATAGATATTAAGCTCAAACCATCCTTCATTTATCCCTCCGCAATTGATATATTTGACCGCAATCATCATTTATTTCAAAAGCTAAAAAGTAATGTCTGATACTCCATCCACCATGTTAGAGCTTGATACCAAAGCTCCTGATTTTAAACTGTTTGATACCGTTAATAATCAGCTCGTTTCGCTGGCTGATTTTGGCAACGCTAAAGGCCTGCTGGTCGTTTTTATGTGTAATCATTGTCCTTACGTGAAGCATATTCTGAGCGAATTTGTAGTCGCTGCCCGTGATTTTCAGCAAAAGGGCATCGGCGTGGTAGCTATTAGCTCCAATAATGTGGAAAAATATCCCGATGACAGTCCGGTAAAAATGGCAGCTGTAGCTCGTGAAAACAGATTTTCATTTCCTTATCTTTATGATGGAAACCAAGAAATAGCCAAAGCGTACCGCGCAGCTTGTACCCCCGATTTCTTTTTGTTTGATGAAAACGACAAGCTTGTCTACCGCGGACAGTTTGATGACAGCCGTCCCGGTAATGATCAGAAAGTAACCGGCAAAGACCTGCGGGACGCCGTTGAAGCTCTGTTTGACGGAACGATTAAAGAAGACCAAAAGCCGAGCATTGGCTGCAATATCAAATGGAAACCCGGCAACGCCCCGGAATATTTCAAGTAGAGGTTGTTATGGGAGGATACAGTTCAGAAAAAAAGAAAGTAGCCAACATTCGGCGCGATTATGCCCTTGAAAAACTGACCGAATCATCGGTGGATGAAAATCCTATCAATCAATTTATGGTTTGGTTTGAACAGGCCACCTCAGCCGATCTGTTAGACGCAAACGGGATGGTGCTTTCAACCGCTTCTAAAAAAGGTATTCCTTCATCCCGCGTGGTATTGCTAAAAGGAGTGGATGAAAACGGATTCCGGTTTTATACCAATTATGGCAGCCAAAAAGGCCGGGAGCTGGGTGAAAATCCTCATGCGGCGCTTTGTTTTTACTGGGCTGCCCTCGAGCGACAGGTACGCATCGAGGGGAATGTCGAAAAGGCAGCGCGGGAAGATACGGAGGCTTATTTTCGAGAACGCCCGCGCACCAGCCAGATCGGGGCCTGGGCTTCGCACCAAAGTGTCAGAGTAAAATCCCGTGAGGAGCTGGATAATAGATACAAAGAATTAGAACAGAAGTATGAAGGGCAGGAGGTACCGGTGCCGGACTTTTGGGGTGGTTTTTTGCTGAGGCCTCGAAAAATAGAGTTTTGGCAGGGGCGAAAAGACCGTATGCACGACCGCATTTGCTATGAAAAGGATGATGAAAGCTGGAAAATGTACCGGGTGGCGCCTTGAGCTAAGGAAATTTTGTCATCCCGAGGAATTCAGTGCTTTTCTGAATGACGAGGGATCTCAAGTGTGATAAAAGGCAAAACTTGAAGTTAATAAGCTTGACCGTATCAACGTTTGAGATCCCTCACATTCGTTCGGGATGACAGTTTCCAATTATTTTCTAAGCACTTTTAATCTGTTTATTCAAACCATGCCCAGAAATAAACTCGATCGTTTCCAAGACATCGCTGAATTTGAGCATGTCTTAGAATATACCGACTTTAAAAACGGTTCACCTAAACCAAAGGGGCGCTGGAAGGGTGATATTTTTGGAAATCAAAATCCCATCGTTTTAGAGCTGGCTTGCGGTAAAGGAAGCTATACTCTAAATCTGGCACGGAAAAATCATCACAAAAATTTTGTGGGGATTGATATCAAGGGAGCCAGAATCTGGAAGGGAGCTCAAAAATCACTGGATGATGGCTTAACAAATGTTCGATTTTTACGCATCTTCATTGATCACCTTAATGAATATTTTGATGCCGCGGAAGTGGATGATATTTGGATCACCTTTCCCGACCCTTATCTGAAGAAGAGTGATGAAAATAAAAGGCTAACCTCCTCTAAATTTCTAAGTATCTATCAAAAAGTGCTTAAGCCGGGAGGCAGCATTCGGCTGAAAACCGATAACGATGAGCTTTTTGCTTATACAAAAAAAGAAATCGAAGAAAACGGCTGTAAAGTGCTGGATGTAGCCGAAGATATTTATAAAGAGCGTCCCCAAGATCCATGGCTGACCATAAAAACAGATTTTGAAAAAAAACATTTAGAGAAAGGCAGAATCATTTCCTTTATTAGTTTCACCCTTCCGGATCAGCCAATTAACTAAATTATAAATTATAATCTAAATACAGTTAAGCTGTAATTATTTAAATACTTGCTTAAAATTTAAGCTCCGGCCTTAGAAAAGATGCCTTTCGCTCAGGTTGAAGGAATGCAGGAGGTAGGTTAAAAGAACCCTGAATTCTCGGGGCTTTTACCAGACACATTGCTTCAACCTTAGGAGTTGTTTTCGTCAGCCGCGACTTTTTTGGTCGTTCAAAAAAGTAATAAGAACGAAATTGTTAATCATAGTACATCATCCTTTTTATTTAGATATTTTTCAGTAAAAATTGCTTTATCCTGAAAGAAATGTTTAATTACAATTTAACTTAACACTGTTAACCTGAGCTGATATGGCACAAACACAAGAAAAAGGCCTAAAGCGAAAAATCATTACTACTGCTCGTCAAGTGCTGCTTTCGGATGGCTATCACAATTTCTCTCTCCGTAAAGTGGCCAGGAAAAGTGATGTCAGTGCAACAAGCATTTATCTGCATTTTGAAAATAAAGATGATCTCGTTCATACTTTAATGGATGAAACGATCCGAAAGCTCAATAATCATCTGAAAAATTCGATTAAACAAGCGATCGATCCTATTGAAAAATTAAATATTTTAGCAAATAGGTATGTGAATTTTGCCCTCGAAAATCCACGTGAATATCAGCTCATTTATGTTATCAGTTCCGAGGAAATGTCACGTTATCCTAAAGAGAAGTTTAGAAAAGCACGAAAAGGGTATGAAATGGTTACCTCCGTTTTAGAAGATGGCGTCAGAGCGGGACTGATTGATGAAAAACACCCGCGCTTAGCGGCCTACATCTTTTGGGCCCAATTGCACGGGGTGATGTCCGTGGTGCTGTCAAAACGCTTGGACACTCGCATTGATCAAAAAGCATTTATTAAAGAATCCATTGATCACATTATCAATGGATATAAAATACGTACTGCTTTAAAAACTGAATAGTTGCTGAAATAAATAAAAAGGAGAATTATTATGGAAATTCTAAATGAAAGCTTTGGTTTTTTATTACAATTTCCTCTATGGGCGGTAATCATCGGCCTGGTGCTGATTACCGGCTTACTGGTTTTTTGGGAAACACCCCTGCTGATTTGGGCCATTGTCGGAACCTTGGCTCTTTGGGGACTATCTGCCCCCGCCTGGGTATTTGGGGTTTTTGCCGCTTTAATCATTCTGTTTGGTGTGAAACCAATCCGGCGAGCCGTGTTAACAAAGCCGCTGATGAAGTTGCTCGACTCCATGAACTTTTTGCCCACCATCTCCGAAACCG
>DASSAY010000072.1:0-8010 GCA_035699185.1 Balneolaceae bacterium
TTAGTTTACGTATTAACCCAAATAAAAAAAGGCGACCTCTTTCGAGATCGCCTTTTTAAATAACTATCAAATTTTAAGCCTTAGTTGTTAGGCTGGTATTGGTACGGGCTAATGGGATGAGACTCAGCACGCCGGTTTTTACGGCAGCCTTGTCCTTCTGTTGTCATCATGCAAGGGTTAGGTGCTTTACCCAAACCGCGAGCTTCAATACGGCCTTCATCAATGCCGTGCTCAATATAAAATTCGCTTACCGATTGGGCACGTCGTTTACTTAAACGTAAGTTATATTGGTCGCCGCCAACATGATCGGTATAAGCATCAATACGCACTTCAAATTTAGGAGCGTTCATCAGCTTTTGAACGTTTTCGCGAAGAATTTGCGCAGCTGCTTCTTCAATATCAGACTGGTCAAATTCAAAGTGAACCGTTCCCAGATCGCCTTCTTTGATATAGGCAGGATCCATGTTGTCGTTAGGATTGGTACCCATCTCAATTTCCTGAGAATCGCTAAAGCCGTCACCATCAGAGTCAGCGTTGTTAGGATCGGTGTTATATTCCATTACTTCTTCGTAATCGTTCAGTCCGTCGTTATCGGAATCGGCAGAAGTAGGATCGGTGCGATATTCATTCACTTCGTCACCATCATTGAGGCCGTCACCATCGGTGTCAGCTTCAGTAGGATCAGTATTGTATGAATTCACTTCGTCACCATCGTTAAGACCATCGCCATCGGTGTCAGCGGTCAGCGGATCGGTGTTATATTCATTCACTTCAGCACCGTCAACAAGGCCGTCGCCGTCGGTGTCTGCAGTATTGGGATCAGTTCCCAATTCCATTTCTTCAGCATCGGTTAAGCCATCGCCATCGGTGTCAACTTGTTGCTGGGTTGCTTCATCGCTGGAGCTACAGCCGTATTGAATGGCAGCACCCCCAAAAAGCAAGAGTGATACGAGTAATATATTGAGCGTTCTTTTCATTGTAATGTTACTCCTGTAAGGTTTATGATTAATATAGAGTGATAGTTAAGATCATATTCTTGTACGCGCTTATTATACGCAACTTATGAAACTAATAAAAAAATGTTATGCCACAAATCAAACAAAAAAGCCAAAATTGTTAGCATTAATTTAATAATAACCCTATATTTTGTGCCTTGTCTTGGGGCTATAGCTCAGTTGGCTAGAGCGTCGCGCTGGCAGCGCGAAGGTCCGGGGTTCGAGTCCCCGTAGCTCCACTTGCGGTTATTTTTGCACATCTTCATAATTTCTTAGTCATACCTTTATACAAAAACATGTAGCACTTGTTCCCCGCTTAATGTATAAAAGGAGATTACATAGAAGTGAAATTTCGGGTGAATTTTTGTTTGCCCTTCACCCGTTATAAATCGTATCTTTGGCATTCGAGGGTGGGCCCTGCGCAGCCAGCTCCCTCTTAATTCCGTCAGGACCGGAAGGTAGCAGCGGTAGGAGGTCGTAGCGGCGTGATGCAGGTTGCTCACCCTTCTTTATTTATCGCAGATTAACGGATTTACCTGATTTCGCTGATTTTATTTTGCAGCTTTGCTGCAAAATTTTTCAATCTGTGAAATCCTAAAATCAGCGCAACCTGTGTTCAATGTCGTTAGCAATATGTTCGGCATGAATGCGCGTATTTTCGATGAATAAGCTACTGGTATCCATCCCTCCGCAAACCACGCCCGCCACGTAAACGCCCTCTCTGTTTGTTTCGAGTGATTTTTTGTCGTACACCGGCATTTTGTTACCGTCCTTGGTTAAATCAATCCCGAATTTTTTCATGAGCTTGAAGTTGGGTTGATAGCCGGTCATCGCCAGCACAAAATCATTGGGAATTGTTTTCATGCCCTCCGGCGTTTCTAAAACCACTTCTTTCGGCCTGATTTCTTTCACACTCGTATTAAAATAGCCGGTGATTTCCCCGTTTTTGATGCGGTTTTCGATATCCGGTTTCACCCAGTATTTGATGGATTCTTTAAGCGCGGATTTCCGCACCGCCATGGCTACATTCGCGTGAGCGCGGAAAGTTTCCAGGGCAGCATCAACAGCCGAGTTTCCGGCACCGATCACCAAAACGTTCTGCCAGGCGTAGGCATGGGCTTCATCATAATAATGCTTCACTTTGGGCAGATTTTCGCCGGGAATATTCATCATTCGCGGGATGTCATAAAACCCGGTTGCCACCACTACCTTGTCTGCTTTGTACTCATTTTTATCGGTTTGAACGGTGAAGGCGCCGTCTTTTCCATGGATGGCCTGCACTTCTTCATAAAGGTTGATGTCCAGCTCGTAACTTTCTGCGGCGCGACGATAATACTCCAGGGCCTCGCGGCGGGTAGGTTTGGGCCCGTGGGAAATGAAGGGAACATCTCCAATTTCCAGCCGTTCAGAGGTGGAGAAGAAGGTCATGTCTTTGGGATAATTGAATATGCTGTTTACAATGCCGCCCTGGTCAATAATCTTAGATGGAATGCCGCGTCGTTTTAGCTCAATAGCTGTTGCCAGGCCTATGGGGCCCGCACCTATAATAATGACCATAAATGAGTGATAATTTGTTGAATAATTCATTGTAAAAATAATACAATAAAAGGATGAATTGAATATGAAAAATGCAGTGCTTCAAATATAAACTCTGCTCAAATAGTTTCATCAAAGATTCATTTAGAATGATGAACATCAGCCAGAAGCATTTCTAAATCCTTTTAAATAATCGTTATCTTTATAATGCTTGATAGGAGTAGAACATAAACCACCAACCTGTAAGCGTCCGCAGGACCTGACAGCGTTGGTGGCGCCGACGCTGACAGGAACCAGAAAGGCACTGGAACGCTGTCAGGTCTACATTTTATTTCAACCATACTCGCGTTATCTTTAGCAAAATCCTGATTCAATAAAAACTATGACTCGTTTCGAACATACTCCGCTTGTAAATACCAATACTCACAAAAAAACCGTTTCCGCATCGCGCGTTCGCATGAATGAACTGGTGATGCCCAATGATACCAATCCCTTGGGAAATTTAATGGGCGGGCGCTTGATGCAGTGGATGGATATTTGCTCAGCCATTTCGGCACAGCGCCACTGTAATCGAAATGTAGTAACCGTAGCGGCAGACAGTATTGAATTCAAGAATGCCATTCAGCTGGGTGAAGTGGTAGTGATTGAAGGCGAGGTAACGCGCACATTTAATTCATCAATGGAAGTTGCGATGGAAGTTTGGGCCGAGAACCTGCGCACCGGCGAACGACGTTTGTGCACCACTTCATTCTACACTTTTGTAGCCGTTGACGGTGATGGTAATTCTGTTTCGGTGCCAAAAATCATTCCCGAAACGGCTTTTGAAAAGGAACGTTACCAGCAAGCCGAAGGGCGTCGTGAAATTCGCCTCAAAATTTCACAGCAAAATGACGAGGCTCACCAGAAAGATAAATCGAAATAGAACGTGGATTAAGGTTAATAATCGATTAACGCTGACAACTGTGATCGGGTTTGTAAAAAAAGTCCTGATTGCCTATTGTAGGGACTAAAATTTAAACTTCATTAAAATGAATATGACTCAAAAGCTACATTCTTTGTATTCGAAATTATTAGGAATAGCTGGCCTCGTAATTTTTGGGCTGGTTATAATCACTTCACCCCTAAAGGCCCAGCAATCATCCGAAAAAGAGCAGTTAGAGCCTCTCCGGTCTGACGTGGGTATTGTGGGGCTTAGCGCAAACCTTCATTGGCATAACTACTATTCTCCCCTTGAGGATGAGATGAATTCCAATACGGATCTGAAGCTGCAATTTCAGAATATAAGAATGCTTAGCCGTCATGTTGGCATTGGATATAAAGCTTTCGCTAATATGCATATAACAGGATTTTTTGAAGACTTCGGTATCGGCGCGGGCGCACTTGGGCCAATGCTGCGCTACTATCCGTTTGAATCAGTTCGCTGGCAGCCGTATTTACAGGGAGGCGCGTTGATAGGCCTTAACCTGGCGCTCTCGGATCCTCTCGGTGCCAACACCGACGAAGGTGTCCGGTTCCGAACATTTTTACGGGCCGGTTTAACGTACAAAGTGAGTAATAACTTCGGCATCTTTTTAGAAGCAGGCCCTACCTGGGAATATGACACCGGTCTTTCATTAGATGCCCATGCCTTGCAAGTTGATTTTGGTATTCAACTCTTTCTCTTCAACTAATTTAATTTCCTCAGGTTATTATGAAAACTTTTCACCAAAAATTCGCCATATTAGTTCTCGTTTTGTTTGGCTTGATGGCGCTTCCGTTAAAAGCGCAGCAAGTTGATGAGGAAGGCCTTGAACAAGCATTTATTGAACAAGGTGCCATTTTAACCGGTTTTTCGGTCGGTTTCACCAATGCCTCAGACAGAAGCTATGATGAGTCTGTGCGGGAAATCAGTCAGCTGTTAATAAACTTTGACGGCCTATATTTTGTAAGTGACCATTTTGGAATCGGTCCGATGGCAGGTTATGAATTTGTTTACCGTGATTTAGTGGCAACGCCACCTGTTTCGGTTCCGGGAGATATAGATACCCGAAGCTGGCAGTTCAAATTTGGTGCCAAGGCAGGCTGGTACACTTCCGCGAATGAACTGTTTGGCTGGCCTTCCGGCAATGCCCTGTTCTTTGTTGATGCGGGAGTGAATTGGCTGCGGAGCCGCTACCAAATAGAAAACTCCTTCAATCCCGAAGCCGATTATGATTTTGGCTATCAGATTGGAACCGGTTTTTTATTTCCGGTGGGTGAACAGATTGCTATCGAAACAAAGCTCGGCTTTCAATCTCATGCCGAGGATTATCGATGGGGAATAACATCACCCGCTGGAACTGCGGCGGTATTAACCGAAACAAAATGGATCGAAGATGTAACGCTGAGTGTAGGCTTTAAAGTGAAGCTGTAGGGGGGAACCAAAAAATAATATTCTTTCCCAATTCATCGGGCGGCAAATCCAGCCGCCGGATGAAATACTACTAATTCTTATTCAAATCGTCATGGGGCCGCTTTAATTCGTCGGGCAGGTCGCCTTTTTCTTCTTCTCTGAGTCGCCGGATGTATTTTTCACGCTTAACGCCACCCCGCCAGATACCCAGGTAGCTTCCCAGAAAAGCGGAGCAAACAACGACCCCTACAAATAAACTTTTCCACTCTTCAAGTCCCACATATTTGGTATAAACCCAAAAAAGGGTAGGCAAAAACGTAATGAAAGCCATCACCCAGCATGCCCATTTTGAATGAGGGGCTTTAAGCACAAAGCGGCGGCTGATACCAAAATTTAGATTCAGGAAAACAAGCCCGAAGCCTAATAAAAACAGGAAGGCAGTTTGGCCGCCGCGATTTATGTATTGAAGATAGTTTCGGGAAAGGAGAATGAGCAGAAGGCCAAAAACCACAGAGCCGGTGACGTATGCAAAAATGCGTTGCCAGTTATGCATGAAAAACAGATGATGAGGATTTTAAAATTGAAGCCGGAAAATACCAACAAATAGGGGCTAAGCCAACTAATATTTACTTGAAATGGCTTGCGGGGCCAGCCATTTTTCGGGGTCAAGATTGGTATTAACTTCCCGAACCATGAAGAAAAGGCTTTCTCCCATAACCGAATTTTTGTCGCCCGAAAGGCCGATGATATCACCCTGCTGTAAAACCTGGTTTTTGCGAACTAAGATTTTACTTAAATTGCCGTAAGCTGTCATAAAGCGGCCGTGTTTCACCACTATCACGTCTCCATAGCCGCGAATCGGCAGGATGTTTACCACATACCCATCATGAACTACGTGGATGGGCGAACTCGGATCAACCACAATTTCTATGCCCAGATTGGGAGTTACCGTTCCATAAACAGGATGACGGTGCCGCCCGAAATGCTCAGCGATAACATGGCTTTCTACCGGCCACGGCAAGCTTCCTTTACTTTGGGCAAAACTTTTGCTTAAAGCATTAAGCCGCTCGGTGTTCATATAAACTTCCGGCTTAACCGGTTGTGAATATCTGGCAATTTCTCGTGCGCGCTGAAGATCATTCTCTATTTCTTTTGCATTAGCCAGTTTTCGTTTTCGCTCTTGCTCAAGACGGTGAACGCGTCTTGCCTGGGCTTCACGAATTTGCTCTTCCTCCGTAAAAAGCCGCGCCAGCGTTTGGTTTAACGCCTCTTTTTGCTGCTGGAATTCGTTAAGTTCTGTTTGAATTTGTTCGCGGTGCTGGCGCAACAAAGCAACATTTTTCTTCTGTTGCTCTTTCCTTTGGGCAAGTGCTTTTTTCTCATCCTGAATTTGTGCCAGCAGCTTGCCATTCTTTGCCCGGGCATCTTCAAGCTGCTGTTTTGTTTGCTTTAGTTCCTTTTCAGTTTTACGAATATCTGCGGCCTGTTTTTCTCGAAAAGCATTAAATTTTTCAAGATAAAAGGCTCTCACCAGCATCTGGTTTATGGATGATGATGAGAATATCAGCGCTAATTGCGAGGTTCGGCCATACTTATACAAATAGCTAAGGGTTTTTTTATATTCTTCAATCAACTGCTCGAGTTCTTGCTGCTTTTTTTGAAGCAATTTTGTAGTTACCAATATTTCCTCCTCAATGTGGGATTGTTCTTCCTGCAATTTCGAAAGCTTCTCGTCATGCAGGGCAATCAGTCGTTGCAGGTTTTCATATTTGCTGAATAGCGCTTCATACTTTTTTTCTGTCTGTTCTAAGCGCTCTTCATACCGCTGAATCTGTTCATTGATTTCCTCGATTTCAGATCGCGTATGTTCCTGTTTTTCAATTAATTCCTGACGCATTTGCTCGTAATTTTGGGCAAACGCGGAATTTGGCCTCAGCCACAAGCAAAAAATGAGCGGTATGAGAAAACAAACTTTTTTCATCTATAGTAAACAGGAATATCGTTCGGCAAATTAATGCTAAGTGTATTTAAATTCGGGTTCAATTCCAGTGCGGTCAATTGTAATGCTATTTTGGACTTTTCTTCTGCCCCAAAGATAGTAATTCTTCGCGGAAGGATGAATCCGTTTAGCGAGCCATAGGCATCGTAGGTAATTTTTGAATAAGGCAGCTGAGAATGTTTAGGTTGAACCACTTTTTGCACCAAATAAGATTTTTTATCCACATAAATCTCAGTACCGGAATCTAAAATTAACTTAAACGTTTTATTACTTTCCAGCACTGTTTGAACTTCATCACTTGAAAGGGAATAACTGATGATATCCAAAATATTGAGCGCTGCGAGACGATTAATGCGATCCAAATTACCGCTTTTGATCGGAATTTTGCGCGCGTATTCATCAATTTTATTGTAAATCAGCAACGTATCGCCATCGGTGAGCAACTGGCCGCCTTCAATGCCGATGCCGTTGCGAATCGTCACCAGGCTCTTTTGCCGATTGCTCGAGAATAAAAGCGTGACCCGCTCGGTATTTCCCGGCTCACTCACAATGGCTCGTCCTTCTCCTTTCACAGAGTGAAGTTCGCCGCGGTAATCAGGAATTTTGCTAACAACCGATGCGGTTTCAACATCGGCAGGATGATAATTTTGGTCAGCCAGTTTTTTTGATGTCGAGCAGGAATAAAGTGTAATGCTCGCGATCAGGAGCAAGCCAAAACGTAAAAAATATCGTGAATTTTTTAGGCGCATTAAGATTTTTTCTAAAGTCTTGGCCGCTTCAACGGCTTTTAATAAAAAATGATCAAACCGATCACTGTTTACTCGTAGTCCACATCCTAATAACTTTAACTATGTTCTTATTTTCATAGACTTGATACACTAAGCGATGCTGAATATTGATGCGCCTGGAACAGGCTCCTTGCAGATCTCCAACAAGTTTTTCATAGGGAGGATATTCTTGAAAAGGATCTTCCCGTAGGATATCCAATAATTCTTCCACTTTTGATTTCAACCCCGAAGAAGCTACTTTCTTGGCATCTTTTTTTGCTTGCTTGGTATAAACAAGTTTATAAGTATTCACCAATCCAGGTTCTCGTCCGTCTCTTCAAC
>DASSAY010000073.1:0-5767 GCA_035699185.1 Balneolaceae bacterium
CTGGACTATATGTTTCCTTCGGTTGAATATGGGTCTTACCTGAAAGAAGATAAAGAGCCCGAAGCCTACGGGGAAAATCTGCGTTATCACATGGAGGGCCAGCCTCAGCGAAAAGGGCCGGTGGATCCTCAAAAGGAAACACGCAATTATCCCAAAGCAGGCAAGAGCCGCAAAAAAGATATTCCCTGATTTTTTTGAATGGAATAAAGGCGGCGACTGGGTTTGCCGCCGATGAGTGCCATAAAATGTTGACTTGCCCACTAACATCTCTCATCCTTCGGCTCCTTGCTCTTGGAGGGAAGCATTGCAATAAGGAAGGAGAAGTTAAATAAGCAAGTTTAAAAGTGCCTCCTTGTCACGCTGTTTTTGCGTGATAGGGAGGGATTTAGGGTGGGTATCATCAGCCTAACATTCCGCCACAAAAGGACGGAATGAGGCTGATGGGCATAAAATTACAACAGCTTTAAATTAATAATGCTAAGCCATTTTTCGGCCAGCTCCATTTCATTCTGCATAGTTTGATCCTGGCCTTTGTGGTAAAACGCTAACCTTTTTTCAGGCTTCTCAGACTTTGAAAATGTAAATATCAGGCTAACTTGATCCGTACTGTTTTTCCGGCCCCGGCTTGTTTTAGAGATGCTGCACTTTTTCACCTGTGCCAAATCAATCAGAACCTTCTGATCATTTCCATCCTCCTTTTTAAAGAAGAAGATCTTCCCGGAGGTTTTATCGATTCCTATGGCTCTTGAATTACGCCAAACATCATAATAGGTAATCTTTAAATGTTGATTTTTAGCTAAACGAAGGAACTCTTTTTCAATTCCTGTTGACCTTTTTTTCTTTGACCGTTGATCTAAAATAACCGGGATGATAAAAATTGAGAGCCCGACTATAGCAATAATTATAGTAGTTAAATCCATCTTAGTGTGTTTTTAATATTAAAGACATTCCTTACCCTTTGGCCTGAAAAATAGGCTTCATTCAAAGGGTATGGGTTTTAAAAAAGGGATTGCCGCTAATAAGCGGCAATCAGCGAATCAAGATGGGTTACCAATGGGAGTGGAAGGGGAAGATCAATTCTTTAATAACTAAACTGCGGCCTAAAGCCTTATAGAACTGAAGATAAAGGGCAGTTTGTCTTTGAACGGCTGACTCTACAAGCTGATATCCACAGGTATGATTTTCTAAATGATCTGCGGAATTAGCCTTAGGAAACCGGTCTAATAAGTTTACTTCGGTTTTCTCTTGCTGATGTATGGCAAATAGATCAGGACTATGTGCCGGTTGGATAGAAGAATGCCGCGATGCCCCGGCCTTACTCGCCGGGATAGGATTTGCGGCTCCCACTGCACTGCCTGAGAGCAGAATCAGTAAGAGTAAAGCCGATATTTTTGACAGAATTTTCACCCGAATGAAAATACAAATTTTATTAATAATATTTTCTAAAAATAAGGCTTCGGGAGCATTCTGGCTGTTGTGCGATACCAAAAAGAAATCCTATTAAAAAACGTTACTAATTAGCAAGTGATTTTCTTAACTTTAAAAATAATGGAAATCATCTATCATTTTCTATACTCATGATCGATAAGCCACGCGACTATTGCGGTATTTTTGGCATGCAGAATCACCCCGATGCGGCCCTCCTCACCTATTACGGTTTGCATGCCCTGCAACATCGCGGGCAAGAGTCGGCCGGTATTGTAACCTCCTGGTTTGATGAAGACAAAGACCGCTGGGTGATGCCCATGCATCGCGGCCCCGGCTTGGTGCTGAATGTTTTTGATGACCCTACAATTTTTACTGAAGAGTTAAAAGGAACCGCCGCTATCGGGCATAACCGCTACTCGACGACCGGTTCATCCAAAAACCTCGCGAACATTCAGCCCTTTCGGGTCCAGTATAACAAAGGCGATATCGCCATCGGGCATAACGGCAATTTAGCAAACGCGAAGCAGCTGCGGGAGCGTTTTCGTGAAGAAGGGGTGATATTTCAAACGACTTCCGATACCGAGCTGATTCTCCACTTGATTTCGCATAGCCGCAAAGAAACCCAGATGGAGCAAATCCTGGAAGCGCTGGAGCAGATTGAAGGAGCCTACAGCCTGGTAATACTCACCGATGATAAACTCATTGCCCTCCGCGACCCCAATGGATTTCGTCCTTTGGCGCTTGGCAAAGTGGATGGTTCATACTGCATAGCCAGCGAAACCTGCGCCTTCGATATTATAGACGCCGAATATATTCGTGATGTTGAACCGGGTGAAGTGCTGGTTATCGATCAGGCAAGTGATGCCGATTCCGAGCCTGAATCGTATCACCTTAAATCGAAATACGGTACCAGCCAGTGCATTTTTGAATACGTTTATTTTTCTCGCCCCGACAGCAAAATTTTTGGCGAAAATGTAGACAAAGTGCGCCGAAATTTGGGCAAATACCTGGCCAAAGAGCATCCGCTTAATGAAGTGCTCGAAAAGTATGATGAGAACGCTGAGACAAAGCCTATTGTCATTTCGGTTCCCGATTCGAGTAACACCGCCGCCCTTGGTTATGTGCACGAAAACCAGAAACTGGGCTACGATTGCAAGTACGAGATCGGGCTGATCCGTAATCATTATGTGGGACGAACATTCATCTCGCCGGGACAAAAATCGCGTGAACAGAAAGTGCGGACCAAATTTAATACGGTAAAAGGGGTGATTGAAGGCCGCTCAGTTATCATCGTGGATGATTCGATTGTGCGCGGAACGACCTCACAATATTTAGTTGAAATGCTGCGTGAAGCGAATCCCGCCGAAATTCACTTTTTGGTCAGTTCGCCGCCGGTCATCAGCCCCTGCTATTACGGACTCGATTTCCCCACTCCAAAAGAATTAATTGCCAACCGTTTTGGCCGTGATATTGATAAAATGGCGAAAGAAATCGGGGTGGACAGTCTCCGGTATTTATCCGCCAAAGGGCTGGTTGATGCGGTTAAGGAGGCCAACGTTTCACCCAACGGCTATTGCACGGCTTGTTTTACCGAAAATTATCCCGTTCCAGTTAATTTCGGCATTGTTAAAGAAGAGAACGAGATTGTTTAATGGAGTTCAAAAAAGCTCACTTCGTTACCGGTGCGCCCTCGCTGGACGCCTGCCCTCCGCCGAATTATCCTGAAATTTGCTTCGCCGGACGTTCGAATGTAGGCAAATCATCACTCATTAACGCTCTTGCAAATCATAAAGGATTAGCCCGAACCAGCAATCGCCCCGGCAAAACACAGCAGATGAACTATTACCTGGTTGATGAACAGATCTTTTTGGTGGATTTACCCGGTTTCGGTTACGCCAAAGTCTCCAAAAAAGAACGCGAGCGATGGGGCCGCGATATCCGCGAATATCTATTAGAGCGGGAGACGCTGCGCCTGGTCATCCACTTGGTAGATATTCGCCATAAACCATCAAAGCTGGATGAAGAGTTTTTCTACTGGCTTGGAGTGAATCGTATGCCTTTTATTATCGCGCTTACCAAAGGGGATAAAATTTCTTACAACAAACGGCAGCAATCGAAAGCGGGGGTGAAACGAATGCTGGATGAAATGAATATCGAAGTGCCGATTATTATAACTTCGGCCGGAAAAAAGATGGGGATTGAAGAAGTGAAAGAAATAATTTCTGAGTTTGTGTGAACGGCAGAAGGCAGAAGTGAAAAGGCAAATACCCCTAAAGGGGACTTTTCCTTAGGAACATTTTTATCCAAGCCTTACTATGGTATTTGGCAATTTGATTATTTTAAATAAGTCAAAAATATAAGAAGTAGCTGTTAGAAAGTCCCCTTTAGGGGATTTAAGGGTGAAAAAAGGGAAATCTTTACTGCCGTTTTTCCCCGATTAACCCTCAACCCCTTAACCTTAAATGATCACAAAAATGCCTTTTAAAGTACTGTTACTTGACAATGTCGATCCCGTTTGCGAGAAAGTATTCCAGGAACGCGGCATCGAAGCCGAGCGCAATCATAACTTAAGCGGTGAAGAATTATACCACAAAATAAAAGACTACGATGGTATTGTGGTCCGCAGTGCCACTAAGGTAACGGATGATGTGTTGAAGGCCGGCAAAAACTTGAAAGTCGTAGGCCGGGCGGGTGTTGGGGTTGATAATATTGATATCGAATCTGCAACAGCACGCGGCATTCTGGTGATGAATACGCCGGATGGCAATACGATTTCGACCGCTGAGCATACCTGCGGAATGATTCTGGCTTTGGCCCGGAATATTCCCCAAGCGGTCAGCAAAGTGAAGAGCGGCGGCTGGGATCGTAAAAAATTTATGGGGACCGAAGTACACGGCAAAACTCTCGGTGTTGTGGGATTGGGAAAAATCGGGAGCGAAGTTGCCAAACGAATGCAGGAATTTGGCATGGATGTGAAAGCCTATGACCCCTTTGCATCAGTCGAAAAAGCCGAGAGCCTGGATGTAGAACTCGCAGAGTTGGATGAATTAATAGGCACGGCCGATTTTCTCACCGTTCACACCCCGCTCACCGAAAAAACCAAAGGCTTGATCTCCATGAAAAACGCTGACAAGTTAAAAAAGGGCATCTTTTTGGTGAACTGTGCGCGTGGCGGCATTTATAAAGAAGGGGATCTAACCGAGTTATTAGACCAGGGATTTGTATCAGGCGTAGCGTTGGATGTATATTCTCAAGAGCCGCCATCAGAAGAATTGCATGAAATCTTGAAACATCCCGGTATTATTTGCACCCCGCATCTGGGAGCCTCAACCGGCGAAGCGCAGGAGAAAGTAGCGGCACAAATTGCCAATGAAATGGCTGACGCGCTGGAGCGAAAAAGCTTTAAAGGAAGCTTGAACGGTAAATCGATTGCACTAACCACAAATAAAGAAGTACAGCCCTACCTGAAGCTGGCCGAAACATTGGGAAGTGTTGCCATTCAACTGGCACCTAAGCATGCGAGTGAGTTTTCATTCGAATACAGCGGAACTGCCGCTAACTTTGCTGAAGTGCTTACTGATTCTATTCTCAAAGGCATTCTTTCGCATCATGTAAGCGAAGCGGTGAATTTGATTAACGCTCGCCATTATGCTGAGGAACGCGGGTTCAAAATACGCGAAACCACAGCCGGTGCACCAAAGACATACACCGATTTGATTAGTGTTAAACTTGGGAAAGACGCGGATTATCAAAAGTTATCGGGGGTAGTTTTTGGTGATGATGATTACCGTGTGGTGGAGATCGACGGTTACGCTATTGAGCTGCGGCTCGAAGGCGACATCATTCTATACCAAAACGTAGATAAGCCGGGTATGCTGGCAAGCGTAAGCAGTGCTTTGGCCAAGCAGGACATCAATATTGCAGCCCTAAGCCTGGGACGTACTCAAAAAGGGTCCAATGCCATCACGGCTGTTTCTGTGGATAAAAAGCTCACCGAAAACGAGTTAAAGCCCATTCTGGATTTAAAAGGGGTGAAGGCCGTACAATATGTGAGCCTTTCGGGGATTTAGGTATAGGGGTATAAAGGTCTAAGGTCTAAGGTCTAAGGCAGGGCCGGACAGTTAATCCCGGAGCATGTGAGATTATAAGCCTAAGACGAAAAGGCTTATAAGCATGAGAGCTACGAGATTATAAGCATAAGCCGTCTATGCTTATAAGGATAAGACGATTATTGTTATAGGGACGGCTTAAAATGGGTAAAAAGGTGTGATTTTCAACTTAAATTAGGTCAATAGCCTTTTTGAGATCCACGGATTCAGTTTAGTTGATGGTTTATATC
>DASSAY010000074.1:0-4487 GCA_035699185.1 Balneolaceae bacterium
TTTTCTTCGTCTGGCTGTGTACCTTTACTATTGCCTTGCTTCACCTGCCTCATTCCATTGCCGGAAATGTGGAGGTAGCCATGGGACTTTTTGTTGATCCTGCTGTAAGCCTTTTAGATTATGTCCGTTTTTTGGCTGCCGCGCTTGTTGGTAACGCCATTGGCGGCGTTGTTTTTGCCGCTATCCTTAAATTCGCAGGAAGGCCAAGTGATGCTGATTTGCCTTGATGCTTTTTTGCTTATTACACCCCTAAATCCCCTAAAGGGGACTTATTGTTGTTCGACTTGGAGAATAAAATCTATTTTATAAGACCCATTACAATTTATTAAAAAGGATTTTTGCTGAAAAGATGAGTACATAAGTCCCCTTTAGGGGATTTAGGGGTGATAAAAAGATATCATTTCCATTCGCCGCACATCAAAACCAGATGTACGACGAAGAATACTTTCTAAAAATCATTGTCCTGCCTTCTTCATTTTTCATACATTTGAGGGCCAAAGACAACTATAAAAATCTTTAAATAATGGACAAACTAAAAGAGCTTTTTAACGGAAACTCGACTTGGGCAGGCGGAATTAAAGAAGGTAATCCTGATTTTTTTTCAGATTTGGCGAAAGGGCAATCTCCCGAATATCTCTGGATTGGCTGCTCTGATAGCCGCGTTCCTGCTAATCAACTCGCCGATTTAATGCCCGGTGAAATGTTTGTCCACAGAAATATCGCCAATGTGGTCGTTCATTCCGATTTGAATAGCCTTTCTGTTATTCAATATGCGGTTGAAGTGTTAAAAGTAAAACATGTTATCGTCTGTGGACATTATGGCTGTGGCGGGGTGAAAGCAGCATTAGGAGAACAAGACAATGGACTGATTGATAACTGGCTGCGACATATTAAAGATGTAGAACATGCTCACGCTGAAAAATTAGGCGGGCTATCCGATCAGGAAAAACATGATTTGCTGTGTGAATTGAATGTAAAAGCACAGGTAAAAAATGTATGTGCCACCACTTTTGTACAAGACCGATGGAAGGAGCATTCCAATCTCACCGTCCACGGATTGATTTATGACCTAAAAGACGGCCTTTTAAAAGATTTAGATATTTCAGTTTCATCCCTTCGGGAATTTGAAGAAATCTAATCTCCGGCCTTAGAAAAGAACGTCTTTTGCTTAGGATGAAGTGATGCGGGAGGTCGGTTAAAAGAAAAACCTGTCTGAAGTCCCGATGTTTTTATCGGGACGAGTTTTTTTCTTTTACCGACGCATCACTGAAGACTGAAGATGTTCTTTTCGTCAGCCGCGACTTTTTTGATTACTTTTTTGGTCGCTCAAAAAAGTAATACGACAAATGCTTTTGGCTATAATTTGGTAATCATCTTTTTTACTCCTGAAGGCCAGCAACCCGTCCTACTATTTCTTTAACTACTTCAACCGAAGCCCGCGATAAACCTGAAAAACACCGATAGCGATAAAAGCGAAAGCTGTATAAAAAACAATCGTTAAACCGGCAAAAATGGGATTCCAGAGCATAATCAAAGCTAAAATCAGCCCCAGGATTCCTAAAATCATCAATCCGCCCCAGTCGGGAGTGTCGTGCCTTTTCATTACGATTGACCAGCCAATCGCTGCCCCCGAACGGAAGAGAATCGCGAAACCGACAAATAAGGGCAGCACTACGATGGTAACTTCAGGCTTCGCGAGCAGTAAAATACCGATCAGCAACTCGATAATGCCCGCTGCCAGCGACCATCCCCAGTGTTCTAATACATTTTGATTCGAGTAAGCATAAATGATTTCAAGGATACCGGTAAGCAGAAAGGTAAAGGCGAACAGAATCGATAACGCCACGAAGGACGCCACCGGCGTGAAGAAAACCCAGATCCCTACCAAAATAAAAATAATGCCTAATATTAAAGGAATGTACCATTTGCTTGAGTTCATAGCAGCTTAATTGTTCATTCACTTGAGTTTGATGTAAAACAAACAAGGCTTAGGCATCATTCAGCCTCATCAACCTCTCAAACACTTGCAAAAGAGAAGATTATCTCTTGTCAATCGTATTGCGTATCTTAATCTCGCTGAACATCCAACTTTTAATGAACTGATTTTCTATGAACCTGGTTCAACCCGGGCAATCAACTTCACTGCTTAAGCACCCGGCACTTTACACCGATTTATACGAGCTTACCATGGCTCAGGGCTATTTTTTAGCGGGACGTAAAAATGAAACGGCCTGCTTTGATTACTTTTTCAGAGAAAATCCATTTGAGGGCGGATATGTGGTTTTTGCCGGCATCACCGACTTTCTTGAAATCCTTGAAAACTATCGTTTTCATAATGATGAACTGAATTACCTGGCCGATTACGGCTTCCACGCTGAGTTTCTCGATTATCTAAAAAACTTTCGCATCACCGCTGATATTTATTCAGCAAAAGAGGGTGAAATTGTCTTTCCACGTGAGACGATTCTGCAGGTTGAGGGCAAGCTCATCGAAACCCAAATGCTCGAGACCCTGCTGCTGAATATCCTCAACTTTGAATCCCTAATCGCCACCAAAGCTTCGCGCATGAAGTTAGTGGCCGGTGATAAGAAAATTCTCGATTTCGGTCTTCGCCGGGCACAAGGATTTGGCGGTATTCAAGCCAGCAAAGCAGCCGTTATCGGCGGGGTTGAAGCTACTTCCAATGTCTATTCATCCTTCATTCACGGCACGCCCGCCAGCGGGACAATGGCCCACTCATGGATTCAGTCCTTCGATGATGAATTGACAGCTTTTCGAAAATATGCTGAATTCTATCCCAATGATTGCATTTTACTCGTTGATACCTACGATACGCTCGCGATTGGCGTGCCGAATGCCATCAAAGTGGCTAAAGAAATGGAAGAAAAGGGGCACCGGCTGAAAGGCATCCGGCTTGACAGCGGAGATCTGGCTTATTTTTCCCGAAATGCACGCCAACAGCTTGATAATGCGGGACTGCAATATGTGAAAATTGCCGCTTCAAACCAGCTTGATGAACGCCTCATCAAAAGCCTTTTGAATCAAAATGCACCTATTGATTTGTTTGGAGTGGGCACGCGGCTGGTAACAGGACATGAAAGTTCGGCTTTGGACGGTGTTTATAAAATGGCTTCGGTAAACAGCATTCCAAAGTTGAAAATTTCGGAAAATATTGAGAAAACGACCTTTCCGGGTAAGAAAAAAATCATTCGTTACATTAACGGCGATGACAAATTTTACGGTGATGGAATTCTGCTGGCCTCCGAAGATAAGGTTAACACACTGTTTCACCCCTACTATACCATCAAACATTCGAATGTTTCTTCGCTCAAAACAGAAGAACTTTTACAGCCGGTGATGAAAAACGGAAAGAATGTTTATGAAATGCCATCGCCTTTTGAAAGCGCGGATTATGCAACCGAAAGGCTGGCAAGGGTTCATTCGGAGCATAAACGGTTCGAAAATCCGCATATTTATAAAGTGGGCATCAGCAGAAAATTGAAGGATTTACGCGATGAAATAGCCCGAAATATGAAGTATTGAAAATAACGTGAGTTCGAGATAATGTTTAAGCTTCAATTGTCATTTCGAGCCCCCGAGTAATCGGGGCGAGGTTTTATCGGGATGGAGTCGAGAAATCTCATCCGCTATAACTAAGGCTGCCAAATCAAAACGGATGAGATTTCTCCGTTCCGAGCGGGAAAACGCCGCCCTCAGTCGAAATGACAACTTAATAGAAATTAAGAATATTTTTAACTTTTATCTTATCTCGATAACTTTAAAAATAATCTATCTCTATGAAAGCACTTTTAATTGTTGATGTTCAAAATGATTTTTGTCCCGGCGGTGCTCTTGGAGTACCCGGTGGAGATCAAATCATTCCGGCCATCAATAAACTTTCGCAAACATTCGATACCGTCATCCTAACGCAGGACTGGCACCCGGAGGGGCATTCTTCTTTTGCTTCATCTCATGAAGGCAAAAAACCCTATGAAACAATAAAGATGCCTTATGGCGAGCAGGTTCTTTGGCCGGATCACTGCGTTCAGGGAAGTAAAGGGGGGGCGTTTCATCCCGATTTGGAACCGGATCGCGGGCAACTCATCATTCGAAAAGGGTTTCGTAAAGGCATTGACTCGTATTCTGCCTTTTATGAAAATGATCAAAAAACAACGACCGGATTGGCGGGTTATTTAAAGGAACGGGGCATTGAAGAGCTTTATGTTTGCGGACTTGCCACCGATTTCTGCGTAAGGTGGTCGGTTTTAGACGGGCTGAGTGAAGGTTTTGATGTTTTTGTGGTTGAAGATGCGGTGAAGGGCATTGATATCGAAGGCTCGGTAGATCAGGCTTGGAATGAAATGACCAATGCCGGGGCAAAGAAAATCTCGTCTAAAGATTTGTTATTATGAAGCTGTTTTAGAGATAATATTCAAACCACTGAGTTGTCATCCCGAACGGATGTGAGGGATCTCAAACGTTGATAC
>DASSAY010000075.1:0-13309 GCA_035699185.1 Balneolaceae bacterium
GGACGGAAAGATGTCGGATGAGCAGCACGACAAGCTAAATAAAATAAAACAGGCCTTTGGACTGATGTAAAGAAGAATAAACTTCTTTGCGTTTCCGCGGCTCTGCGTGAGCCTGTTTACAACCAGCTCAATACATCGCTCTTCGGTTTCTCTACCTCCACATAGCTTTCGAAAATTTTGCTCAGGCTGGCATCTTTTTGCAACTCTTTGCGGCTTTGGGCATCCAGATAGGCAATGATTTGCCGGTTATGGAGAATGGCGATATCATCGCACAGGGTTTCGACAATTTCCAAAATATGGCTGGTGATGATAATGGTAACGCCCTTTTCTTGCAGCCTATGGAGAATCGCTTTCATGCGACCGATAGAAATAACATCAATGCTTTCAAAGGGTTCATCAAGAAACAGCACTTGGGGTTGACTTAAAATAGCAGCACAAAAAGAAATCTTTTTTCGACTGCCGGAGGAAAGTTTGTTGAGTTTCGCATGCTCGAATTCCGCGAGGCCCAGAAAATTGAGGAGTGAAGCGATCTTATCCTGCCTGCCGCTTTTTTCAATATCATAAATATCATAAATATCACAAATATAATGCAAAAAATCGTGGGTGGTAAAATGTTCGAACAGCAGCGGCGGCTGTAGCACAGAAGCAATTTGTCGCTTGATTTCCAGCTCGTTTTCTTCGCTCAGTTCAAGCCCGTTAATAGAGATTTGCCCGTCATCATAATTCAACAAACCCGTTAAAATGCCGATGAGCGTACTTTTTCCGGCTCCATTGGGTCCGATCAACCCAAAAATATTACCCGAAGGGATGCTAAGGGAAAAATTTTCGAGCACAGGATTGCTGCCGTATGATTTGTTCAGGTTGGTTATTTCGATAGCTGGTTTCATAGTAGTAACGTAAAAATTTTCATTGTCCCGCATCTACCCAAACTTTGGATAAAATGTGCCTGTCAAAAGCACGGACGAGCACATCCATATTTCGCCAGAGGAAAATAGTGATGGCGATGATGAGGCCGCTCATCACATAAAGCCGGTACTCAGCGTAACTGCCAATGGGCGAAAAAACCGCATAGCCAAGGCCGAAAATCAAAAAGATCATCGCGAAGGTTACTTTTTGTGAAATAATCGGGTGTTTGAAGCTGAATGAGGTATAATTCGCTTTTTTGTAATAGTGAAAGGACGACCACAAAAAGACGAGCATAAAACAGACAAAAAAGAAGGTGTTGGCAATATAGATTTCAACCACCGAGCCCAGTTGCGGCAAGTATAGAATTTCGGCGGTGGTGATCAAGTAAAAAATGAGCAGCGGTATGGCTACAATCCCCAGAAAACGCTCTTTTAGCTGCTGCTCGAACGAAAACGGAAATTGCTTATGGAGCAGAAATTCTTTGTTTTCATAGCCGAACATATTGCCCATACCCATAGCCAGTAGAGCCACCGGAATGGCCGCCAGCATAGTAGGAATCAGCAGCTGACTGTAGTAATGGTTTTCAATTTGCAGTAGCAGGGGAATGTAAACAGCGGGGATGAGGGCGATGGTCAAAAATTGTAACCGATTGTAGGGGTGAGAAAGCACGTAGTAATAAAATTTGCCGGCGTTGATACCCAGCCACTTCTTGAAAAAATGCCAAAGCCGGTTTCGTTGTTCCTCCGTTTTTTTATGAATAGGACTTTGCAGACCTTCACGCGTTTTATGAAAATGGTCGCGAAAGATTAAAAAGGTGAGCAGGGCACAAAAACCATAAACAACAGCAGCCGTGGCCAGCGAATAAGAAGCCGTGGCAGTGGATGTAAGCAATCCCCCGGGCGTAAAAACGAGATAAGTATTAAGAGTTGAAACATCCGGAAGAAAACGACTCACAACCACATCAAAACGTCGCGAAATCACCGCGATGGCCTGAATAACCCCAAAAGTGACAAACAAAACGCTGAAAACAATAATTTTAAAGCGCTTCTCAACAATTTTTAGAAAGCGGTGTTTAATTGAATAAATAACGGCATAATTCAGCAGCACGGCGGCCAGCACCACGGGGATATAAATCAACCGTTGGATTTGTGTGAGCAGAAACGCCGCCCAGGTAAAATTGTAGATCACGTTTAGAGGGTGAAAAAAGGCGATTAAATTCAGATGGTAGCTTAGCTTTTTTACCGGGTAGCCGAAGGCCAGCAATTTGCGGTTTTCTCTCATATTCAAAAGGCGGGTACTGGTAAAGGAAAACTGAAGAATCCACAGCACATTGGCAAAAATAAGAGTGATTAAGAGATGAATTTCATCGGTAAGCCAGGGTAGGTTTTGGCTTACGGCAGGACTTACATCAAACAACACAATCACCAGCGCCGACCCCAGCAGGTTTGAAAACAACATCAACAGAAAAACGATATATCCAATCACCAGAAAAGCCTGGAATTTGGTAAGCCTGGCCAGAAAGGCGCTCCAATTGAGGTATATGAGCTGCTTCAACATAACTGTGTTTAAAGAGTGATGAGCCCTTATTCAGTTTACAACTCCTTTTCCTATTTCCCAAAAAATTGCTAAAGTGATAGGATAAATTATCAAGATCTGATGACTGATAGTTAAAAAAACCATTTCACTAATCAATCTAACAGCCGTATCTTTGCTACACAATGTCATCCCGAACGAATGTGAGGGATCTCAAACGTTGATACGGCTTTTCTTGTATGTTGGGCAAATGTCTTTATTGCATTTGAGATTCCTCACCTAATAAATTGGGATTCGGAATGACAATAAGGTCTAAGACTAAAGAGCCCATGACTTCCAAAAACAAACTAAAATACATTTTTATCGCTGTGGTGATTGTCTTGGCAGGCTTTGCCCTGGCTGACTCTCTCGGTTATTTTAACCCCAAACCTTATACTGCCGTTTCTCATGGGTCGCATGTCCACTATGTGCCGGAGAACCGGAATCCTGAAGTGCCGATTGATAAATTTCCGATGGAAAAACCCGGGCCGGGAGAAAAAATCACTCCAAACGGTACCATTGTGCGGGTGGATGAATAGGTTGTAGAGGTAGAATGTCCTCCTTTGAAGGGGGTTCGGGGGTTGAATAGGAACAAGCTTTAAATACCTCTTGGATTTAATTAAGGTGAGTATCATTAAATCCATTTAGAAAAAAGCGATACCATCAACGAGTGATGATATCGCCAATAGTTTTTACTCAGCCAAACTATACATTTGGCTCACATCAATAATATTTCCTTTCTCCTTGTAATTCAGATAGCGTTTTGCAAATAAAAACCGATTTACATTCCCCCCATCATAATTAGGTGCATCGGGATCAACACTACTGATTCTAACTTTTCCCGAAGACTGAATGAATTCATTGTTGCCAATCCACATACCTACATGAACTATGCTGCGCGATGTTGAATCGGTTGCAGGCCGGCCAAAGAAAAGCAGATCGCCGGGCACGAGATTTTCGAAACCGTTTGATGTATCAATCTTTTTCCCGGCGCGAGCTTGTTGATTTGCGTCCCGGGGGATGATCCATCCGTTCATGAAATAAATCGTTTTGGTGAATCCACTGCAATCCACTCCTTTTGTGGATGTTCCTCCCCATAAGTAGGGAGTGCCCAGCATCGTTTTAGCCGTTTCTACCAAGCCCTGGCGGGTTGCCTCAACCGAAGTTTTCCATTCATCAAAAGGCTTAGCCTCAGAGCGGCTTACATAAGCAATACGTCCGTCAGGATATTCAACCTTGTAGTAATTGCCTTCGGTATCCTTCAAAATCAAAATATTTCCGGCAACCAGATCTGTAATCGATTGTGATGATGCCGAAGGTTCTCGATAAGAAAAGCCGTAGGTGTTGAGGTAAATAATTTTGGGAGCACTTTTCCAGGCATCAAATTCCGTTTCGGTCATAAGTACCAACCCGCCCGGATCTACCCACGAAATATAGTCATTAGGCGTTTGCACTAAGTACCAGCCGCCCCGTCTTTTAAGAACCTCCAGCGGCATGCCCAACAGCGCCTGGGTTGATAATTGGGCAGGATGAGAAGGCCTTGAGCGCAAATTGGCGACCGAATTATTCACTACGCCATAAATATTTCCGTTTAATTCTTCGGCGGGAAGCACATTGATACTGTCAACCACATCAATCTTGAGGGATGAGAGTGAATCGAAGAGTGCTTTTTTGGCCTGGGGAAGATTTGTTTCACCCGCCAAAACCAAAACGCCATGTTGGTCTTTTAATTCAACATCAAAAATAGCGGTTCGGCTGTCCGGCGCGAAATGTTGTTCCGTATTGGTTATTACTTGCTCTAAAGCCGCTCGGGTTTGGGCTTGATTGCAGCCCGTAAACACAATCGACAAGACCGCAATTAAAGATAGGATAGAAAGCTTTATTCTGTGCATAATGTCTTTTAAAATAATTGGGAAAAGGTTAAAAATATTCGGAAAACTTTTTGCTATAATATATAGATAATTTGACGGATGATTTCAAACGGTACCCGCTTTAGAACTAAAAAGTTGTAAAGGTATTCAAATCAAAGTTGTTCAATCTCCCTTCTCCAAGCAGGACTTTTTCCTGTTGGTTTAAAATTTTAGAACTTAAAACTGTCTTTCCAACAATTTCTAAATTTATATTCAAGCTGAAAGCTTCATTTTAGGCCACGTTTTAACCTCCCCCTTGGGGAAGGGGGCAGGGGGATTGATAGACGTAATTTTTGGTTACTTTCCAAAACACGTCGGATAATCCGACCTACAGCACCTCCTTCAAATACTGCCCGGTATAGCTCCCTTCCACTTCAGCAATTTCCTCAGGCGTTCCGGTGGCTACAATTTGTCCCCCCGCAAAACCGCCTTCGGGACCAATATCGATGATATGATCGGCATTTTTAATGACATCCAGGTTGTGTTCAATGATGATCACCGTATGACCGTCATCAACCAGCTCGCGGAAAGAATCGAGAAGCTTGGCGATATCCTCAAAATGGAGGCCGGTAGTGGGTTCATCAAAGAAATAAAGCGTGTGGTCGCGGGCTGAAACGCTTAAAAATTTTGCCAGCTTTACGCGCTGGGCTTCACCACCCGAAAGCGTGGTTGCATTTTGGCCCAGCTTTAAATACCCCAGACCTACGTCTTCCAACGGCTGTAATTTAGTGGTGATGCGCTCCTCATCCACAAAAAAGTCAATAGCCTCGGAAACCGACATTTCCAGCACGTCGTGAATGTTCTTACCGCGATATTTCACCTGCAACACATCTTTGCGATACCGCTTTCCGCCGCATTCTTCGCAAACAAGCTCGATATCGGCCATAAACTGCATCTCGATTTTCTGGACGCCCTCACCCTGACAATTTTCACACCGTCCGCCGGGAACATTGAATGAGAAATGCCCCGCTTCATAGCCCATGATTTTAGATTGACGCGTATTGGCAAAAAGGTCGCGAATGCCATCGAAAGCTTTGGTGTAGGTAGCGGGATTGGATCGCGAAGAACGTCCGATCGGGGACTGATCAACCATTTCCACAGAATCAATAAACGAGATGCCGCGAACTGCACGATGGCGTCCGACTTTATCATTATAAGTGCCCAGCTGTTTTTGAATGGAGGCATACAGAGTATCATGGACCAGCGTAGATTTACCCGAACCGCTGACGCCCGTTACGCAAATCAGCTTGCCGAGCGGAAATTCTACATCCAGGCTTTTTAAATTATTTTCTGTCGCGCCGATTACTTCAATGGCCTTTCCGTTTCCTTTTCGACGCTTTTTCGGGACCGGAATTTCTTTTCGTCCGCTGAGGTATTTTCCCGTAAGGGTTGCAGCATCGAGCAGACTTTCATAGTCTCCGCTAAAAACCACTTCACCCCCGTGAATGCCCGCAAAAGGGCCAATATCAATGATGTTATCCGCCGCTTTCATCATCTCGGGGTCGTGTTCAACAACCAAAACGGTGTTACCAATATCGCGCAGTGATTTCAGGATGTTAATCAGTCGGTCGTTGTCGCGCGGGTGCAGGCCAATGGTCGGCTCATCCAGCACATACAAACTGCCAATGAGCGAACTGCCCAGCGAATTTGCAAGGCTAATGCGCTGCGATTCCCCCCCGCTGAGGGTTTTTGCCAACCGGTTTAGGGTGAGGTAATCAAGCCCTACTTCATCCAGGTATTTCAGCCTTTTTTTGATTTCAAAGAGTACCTGGTCGGCCACTTCTTTCTCAAAATCGCTCAGTTCGAGATTCTCAAAAAACGCCCGGGCGTGATGAATGGTCATCTCCGAAACTTGCCCGATATGCTTGTTATTCACTTTTACGTACAGGGCATCTTTGCGAACCCGGTAGCCCTCACAATTGGGGCAGCGGCTGTACCCGCGAAAACGTGAGTAAAAAACGCGCATATGCACTTTATACGACTGATGCTCTACTTCTTCAAAAAAGGGACGAAGGCCGACGTATTCATCCTTGCCTTCCCACAAAATCTTTTTCACTTCATCATCCAGCTCGTGATATGGCGTGTCGATAGGCAAACTATTTCTTGCCGCCACTTTGATGAAATCCCGCAGGTGCTTGCTGAATTTCTCCCCCCGAAAAGGCGCGATAGCCCCGTTACGGATGGTTTTATCCGGCTCGGGGATGACGAGATCTTCATCAATACCGGTAACTTGCCCAAAACCTTCGCAAACATTACAAGCGCCATAGGGATTGTTAAAAGAAAACATTTGGGCGGTGGGCTCGTGGAACTCCATGCCGTCCATCTCAAAATGCTCACTGAAATTCAGTTCTTCACCCGAACGAATTTTCACTGAACAACGCCCGTTGCCCTCCTGAAAAGCCGTTTCCAGCGATCCGGCGACCCGACTTACGGTTTCATCCTCACTTTTTAGCACAAGCCGGTCCACCAGCACCCGGTATTCATCAGATTTGATCTTTTTAGGATTGATTTCATCCGCGGTGAGATCTAAAATTTGCTCATCCTTCAAATGCAGCAACCGGGGGAAACCCTTTTCTTTTAAGATGTCCAGTTCATCATCCAGCTTTGCTTTTTCGTGCTCGGGGATGGGAAAAAGCACATAAAATTTAGTGCCTTCATCAAAGCGACCTTGCAGCTCCTCAATCACCGTTTTGGTGCTGTCTTTTTTTACTTCTTGTCCCGATATGGGAGAAATCGTATGCCCGATGCGAGCGAAAAGCAGCCGCATGTAGTCGTAAATTTCGGTGGTCGTGCCAACTGTAGAACGCGGGTTGGTTGATGCCGTCTTTTGCTGAATAGCCATCGCGGGCGAAATACCCTGCATAAAATCCACATCCGGCTTGTCCATTCGCTCCAGAAACTGGCGGGCGTAGCTCGAAAGGCTTTCCACGTACCGCCGCTGGCCCTCCGCATAAATAGTATCGAAAGCGAGACTTGATTTCCCCGAGCCCGAAACCCCGGTGATGACGGTCATTTTGTTGCGGGGGATTTCAACATCCACGTTTTTGAGATTATGAACACGCGCCCCTTTTACAATAATGGGACGCTCCCGGCCCGACTTCGGCTCCTCGTTTTGATGGACTGTTTTCGTCTGAGACATTCAGTAAGACTTTGGATTGCTATAAACGAGTAAAGATACAAATTTTACGGCAGAAATTGAGGGTTTTCTACCTTTAAAAAACTTCACCAAGTAAAATATGTAGTGTTTGATGTTCAATTAACAGTAGGAAAAAAAGCCTTCTATCTCACAAGTTTATTTCTTAGCTTTGCGAAAGCAAAAGCAATTTTACAACTCTCCCGGCTTAAAATAATTGAGCAGCCGTTACTTAAACAGATCTTTTGGCTTTAAATGATGAGGCTGCCTTCACTTTTGAGAATAGTTGAAATTTAGTTACCTTTTTAAACCTTTTTTATGGTTCAAAATAGCCGGGATTTTAATATCGTCTACATTTAATAACAGCAATTAATTCAGCAGTTTATGGATTTATTTGACAAGCTTCAGGGAAGACCAAGCCCGCTGGGTGAATTTACATCAGAGGGATACGGTTACTACACCTACCCCAAACTTGAAGGCCCGCTGGGGCCTAAGATGAAATTTAACGGGAATGATGTAATTGTCTGGAGCATCAATGATTATCTCGGCGTAGGCAGTAACGAAGAAATTAAAAAGTATGATGCCGAGATTGCCCAGGATTACAGCCTGAGCAGCCCCATGGGTGCCCGCCTGATGACCGGCAACTCTTCTGAGCATGAACAGCTCGAAGACGAACTGGCAGATTTCGTGCACAAACCCGATGCATTACTGTTAAATTACGGCTATCAGGGCATTATGAGTGTGATTCATGCACTGGTTGACCGCAACGATGTGCTCATTTATGATGAACTGAGCCACGCTTGTATTGTAGATGGAAAGCAGCTGGCTATGGCTGAAAAATTTGTATTCAAGCACAACGATATTGATAGTTTTGAAAAGCAGTTAGAACGTGCTCATCGCAATGCGAAGCCTAATTCTTCGATTTTGGTTGTTACCGAAGGTGCGTTTGGTATGACCGGCGACCTCGGTATTTTAAATGAAATGATCGCGCTCAAAGAAAAATACCCTTTCCGCTTGCTGGTTGATGACGCTCACGGCGTTGGTACAATGGCTAACGATGGCTCGGGAACAGGAACGCATCTCGGTTGCCATGACGGCATTGACATCTATTTTGGTACCTTTGCCAAAGCTTTCGCGCTGATTGGTGCTTTTGTAGCTACCGAAAAGCGGGTGGTTGAATTTTTGAAAGCTAACGTACGCAGCCAGATCTTCGCTAAATCCGTGCCTATGCCTATCGTAAAATCGGCACGCAAGCGACTGGAGATGATTCGCAAGCATCCCGAATGGAGAACCAAGCTCTGGGCAAACACCAACATGCTCCGTACCGGACTTAAAAACCTGGGCTATAACGTGCTGCCCGCCGAATGTCCTGTAACTCCGGTCCTTACGCAGGGGAGCACAGAGCTTTGCCAGTTAGTGATGCGCAAGATGCGTGAAGAACACGGCATTTTTGTAAGTGGTGTAACCTACCCCGTTGTCCCCAAGGGAACGGTGCTCATTCGTCTCATCCCCACTGCGGCTCACACTAAAGAGCACATCCAAAAAACACTGGACGCTTTCGAAGCCATCCGCGATGTTGTATTTGCTGCCGCGGCCTCAAGCGAAAAGCTGACGGCGTAAGGCAAACGTGAAAAGTATAACGTGAGACGGCGGCAACTGTCGCTTCACGCCTCGTATATCTTTTAAGTCATAAGCCAATTTTTACTCTTTTTTTTCAAAGGTACTATGAAACATTGTTTCATATGAAATTCATCAATATTTTGGAATAAAATCAACCAAAATTGTGAGGTTACAGGCAATGAGTAGCAAAGATATTCTTAAAAATGCTTTAAAATTAAAGCCGGACGAAAAATTTACGGTAATTGAAGGCTTGTTAAAAAGCTTGGATAAACCAGATGAAAAACTTGATAAGGTTTGGGCAGAAGAGGCAGAAAAAAGACTGAAAGCCTATCGTCAGGGCAAGATAGAGGGCATCCCTTTTGAGGAAATCTTTAAAGCCAAATAATGAAAGTTGTTTTCTCAAAAGTCGCAAAGCAAGAGTTAGATGACGCTGTTTATTATTATGAACTTGAATTTAAGGGATTAGGTAAAAGGTTTAGAGAAGAAGTAAGGAAGTCAATAGTACGAATCATCGATTTTCCGAGAGCTTGGTCAATTATGCAAGGGGATGTAAGAAAGTGTTTGCTCCACAAATTCCCTTACAATTTGCTTTACTCTATTGAAGAAGATCACATATTTATCATTGCTGTTGCCCACCAGCACCGAAGGCCGGATTATTGGATAGATCGCTTAGAAAAATAAAAAGCCCGAATGTTAAATCCGGGCTTTTTTAGTTCGATGGCTACGAGAAAATCTTCTTTAACATTCCTATGACGCCGGTTTTAGTGTCTTTTTCACCGGTGCGTCCGCCGCTGAGTTTGTCAAAGCTGGGACGCGGGAGCTCCAATTCTTTCTTCTTTTTCTGAGGCTTTTTACCCCGTCCGTTATTTCGGTTTTGGCTTTTACTTTTCTTGCCGGGCGAACGTTTTTTCTTCTGGCTTTTCCGTTTGTTCAGTTCTTGTTTTACTTTCTCCGGCAGTGCAAATTCTTTCGGAGCCTGTCCCAGCTCATTCTCCAGCAGGTTGATGTCGCTCCGATCCTGTTTCGAGACCAGCGAAAGAAGTCTGGTCGTTTTTCCGATACCTACTAAATCGGCGCGGAACCGATATTCATCGGCATCATTAGGTACATCATAATTGATGACCTGCTTAACTTCGCGCAGATCAAGTTCTGAGGCGGAAATATCAGAAACTAACAGAAACTGGATGTCGCCATTGGTAAAATTGGCAAACCGCTGGGCTCGCTTTTCATCCGATAGTTTACCATGCAGGCTCGTAGTTTTATAATTGCTTTTCCTTAAAATCCGGTATAACCGGTCGGTGCCTCTTTTTGAAGCGGTAAAAATAACGCAACGATCGTTAGCTATTTCTTCCAAATGCGCCATTAAGGTTGAAATTTTCATACGTGGCGGCACATAGATATAACCGTGCGATAAACTGTCCGACACTTCGGGAGGCTTGTTCAAAAGTCGCGCTTTTCCCCGGCCATCCGTTTCCAAAGTCTGCGGGTCATTCAAATAACGTTCGGCCAGCTTGTTTACATCGTCATTCAATTCACCGGTATAAATAACGGTTTGATACTTGCTGATGATACGTTTGGCTATAGTGTTAATGACCGGCGTTAAATTGCGGGAGACCATTTCATCAGCGCCATCAATAACCAGCAAATCAACCTGCCGGAAAATTCGGCGTTGCTCCTGCATGGTATTCATAAGCGGTTCGGGATTTGCGACAAGTACATCGGCACTCTGCTGTATTTCTTTGTGAATGTCTGCTTGTTCGCCCTCCACAGAAGCCGATTGAATGCCTGTATCCGAGCCGAGGCTATTCATCAATTCATTAATTTGCTCGGGTGAGTCCGGCGTTAAAATCAGTACAGAAGGTTCATCTCTGTCTTCTTTTTGAATAACTTTTTGCAGTGCGGCAATCACACAAGAAACATCTTTATCATTTCCTTTCGGAGCCTTAATCAGCGCGTCTTTGCTGTCAAGGATAATAGGAAGGGCCGCTTTTTGGAGTTCAGTTACTTCATCATAATTTGCGTTTTGCAGTCCGCTCAAAACTTCGGGACTTAGTGTTAATTCTTCAAACTTCAACGTTCTAACCTTTCATTTTAATTAGCATTTTGTTCATTATCATCGCTTCAAAAACAAGCGATCTTCATTTAGGTGATGGAATATACAAAACTTATAGGCCTTGCTCATCCGTTTTAACGGTTGATTTTTCTTCTCTAAAAAGGGAGGCGATACCAAGCTCATACCCCATCATTTTTATATAAACGAGTGACCCCCCCGCCATTATTGCCATGCCCCATATCCCGAGCAATCCTGCTTCGGGGCCAAACGCTCCGCCGGTCCATAATTGCGCTCCCGATTGTTGAATTTGAATGACGGAAGTTTCAAGATTCATTCCGCTGACCGGAAACCCGAGCACAGCACCCTGTACAAAATTCCAGCTGAAATGAAGGCCGATCGAGAGCGCTAAACTGCCGGTTAAGATATAAGGAATAGCCAGCACAATGCCGGCTAAAATGATGTTGAAGATCGCAACGGGCGTTACATTTGGGTTGCCGCCGTGCATAAATCCGAATAAGGTTGAGGTAGCCAAAACAGCAATAACAACCGCTCCGCGCTCCCCGATTTGCGGAAATCGCAACCCCTCGGTTAAATTCAGCACCTGGTAGCCGCGCGATAAAAGCTCCTCGTAGAAGCCCACCATCAGCATGGCTAAGAGTGAACTGATGATAGCCGTCGCAAAAGGGATTTCAGAAGGCACATTCCATCCAAATTGGGTGATGTTCACCCAACCCTTCAGCCATTCAATCCCGAAAATAGAAGCCATTGCAAGGCCTGCAATCAATACGCCTGCCCCAAAATCTTTCAGCCATTGTCCACCAAAATGGAGGCCATAATCGGTGATGGAACGATTGTCAAGCAGCCATGCTGCAAGCCAGATACTGGCAACGATTCCGAGGCATTGCGGCAGTACGTAGGCAAAAGTGAGTGAAGTCGGCCAAAGCACCCGGAAGATCAGGGTGGCAAATCCCGCAAAAAAGAACATGATGATGAACTGCAGCAGCAAACGCCAGCCCGCCCGGGGACGTTGCTCTTCAGGATTAATAAAGATATTCATACAAGAAACATTGGTGGTTTAAAAAAGGTTGTAGTACTATACGGCTGGTTTTAAACTACACGAAAAAAGGCTAAAGGCTAAAATAATTAAAAATTTATGAGCGATCGATTTGTATTACAAACATCGAAAGAAGAAGTGGAACAAATATTTGAAGTATCCACAGCGCGAGCTGATTTCTTCGAATCCGACTTTAACATCACCCCGGGTTCGCTTATACCGGCTGTTTATAGAGAAGACGAAGAGCGAAAAGTCTATAATTTCGTTTGGGGATTGATACCGCCCGCGGCCGAAGAGGAGAAAGAAGGGCTGGAACATTTTGAAGTGGCTATCGAAGATCTTGAAGGCGACGATTGGCTGGAAGAATGCTTGGAACGACGGCGCTGTTTGATTCCCGCCAACGGTTATTATAAATGGAAGACCACCCAAAAGAAAAGTACACCCTTTTATATCCGCTTACTTTCGAATAATTTGTTGGCTTTTGCGGGTATTTACTCTGTCTGGAAATCCTTCGCCGGGCGTGATGTGTACTCCTGTGCCTTGCTCACCACCAAATCCAATGCGCTAATTCAGCCGGTTGATGACCGGATGCCCGTTATTTTGCAGCCGGGAGATTACGCTCAATGGCTTTCAAAGCAACCGGCAAGTGAGCTCGATTTTGAGAAGCTTTTGAACGCTTATTCCATGACCGAAATGGCGGTGAACCGGGTTTCGGATGAAGTAAACGATCCCGAAAACAACAGTGCGGAGCTTATTCAGCCCATCCCCAAGTAGGATCGCTGATTGACCTGATTTATCTGATTTCGCTGATCACCAAAGAGCAGCGCAGACTACCTTGTTTCATCAGCGAAATCAGATAAATCCGCTTGATCTGCGATTATATTTTGAATATCTTATTCAGTCTGAATTTCACCGATTTAAAGGAATTACCAATGCTCTATTATATCATATTAGCTGTCATCGTCCTCATTTGTATTTTGTTAACCATCGTGGTCCTGTTGCAACCGGGGCAGGGTTCCGGTTTAGGAGGGGGACTTGCCGGCGGTATGGCAGGCGGCGGG
>DASSAY010000076.1:0-6493 GCA_035699185.1 Balneolaceae bacterium
GTGATCGCCGCGGTCGTCGTGGTTTTGCCATGATCTACGTGGCCGATGGTTCCTATGTTTACGTGCGGTTTATCCCGCTGAAAGGTCTCTTTTGCCATAATACTGGTTAATTAATGATGTTTTATGCTCTGGATTCTAAAATTTCTTTTTCTACGTTAGCAGGTACTGCCGCATATTCAGCAAATTCCATGGAATAAACAGCGCGTCCCTGGGTAGCGGATCGCAGGTCTGTGGAATAACCAAACATCTCTGCCAATGGCACTTTCGCGGTTACCACAGAACCTTCCTTGTTATTATCCATTTTGCCGATAATTCCGCGACGTCCGTTCAGATCACCGATTACCTCACCCATATATTCTTCCGGAGTGATGACCTCCACTTTCATGATTGGTTCAAGAATGGCAGGCTTGGCTTTTCTGGCTGAATTACGAAAGGCCAGCTTGGCACAAAGCTCAAAACTGAACGCATCGGAGTCAACATCGTGATACGATCCGTCATAAAGACGAACACCGATATTTTGTACCGGATAGTCAGCCTGAATACCACCATGCATTGCTTTCTGGAAGCCTTTTTCAACAGATGGAATAAATTCGCGGGGAATATTTCCGCCTACAATTTCATCAATAAATTTGAAGCCTTCGCTGACGGATACATTTTTATCTTCTTCGTCGTAATCCTTGAAGTATTCAATAGGAGCAATTTCAAATGAAATATCAGCAAATTTACCGCGCCCACCGGATTGCTTTTTATACACTTCCTGGTGTTCAATATTAGTGGTAATCGTTTCGCGGTAAGAAACTTGAGGTTGGCCAACATTCGCTTCAACCTTGAATTCGCGTTTTAAACGGTCAACAATAATTTCGAGGTGAAGCTCACCCATACCGGCAATAATCGTTTGGCCGGATTCTTCATCCGTTTGAACCTGGAATGTAGGATCTTCTTCAGCCAGTTTAATCAGGCCGGTTGTAAGTTTTTCGGCATCAGCCTTTGACTTAGGCTCAACTGCCAGTTTAATAACCGGTTCGGGGAAGGTAATTTCTTCAAGCAGAATCGGGTTTTCAAGATCACAGAATGAATCACCCGTTCTCACTTCTTTCACCCCGACGGCTGCGGCAATATCACCGGCATGAACCACATCAAGGTCTTTTTTGTCGACGGCATGCATTTCCAGGATTCGTCCCACCCGCTCTTTCTTGCCGGTGGTTGCGTTGTAAATATAAGAACCTTTTTCGAGCTCACCGGAATACACACGGAAGAAGGTCAGCTTACCCACATAAGGAACTGACAGAATTTTGAAGGCCAGCGCGGAAAATGGTTCCTGAACGCTTGGCTTTCGCTCTAATTTCTCATCGTGGTTATTGGGGTTTTTACCCTGAATAGGAGGAATGTCATAAGGGCTGGGCATATACTTGATTACCTTATCGAGCAGGGCCTGAACGCCTTTATTTTTCAATGCCGTTCCGCACATTACCACGGTAATATCACGGCTTAATGTTGCCTGACGTATAGCATCTTCAATTTCTTCCTGGCTGATCTCTTCTTCCATAAGATATTTTTCCATCAAAACATCGTTATGATCAGCAATAGCTTCGAGCATAATCTTTCTGTACTCTTCAGCCTTTTCTTTAAGGTCGTCAGGAATATCAATTTCTTTGTACTCCATTCCGAGAGACTCTTCATCCCATATAATGCCGCGCATATTAATGAGATCAACTACACCCTTAAACTTATCCTCAAATCCGATAGGCATCTGAATAGGTATAGGATTGGCGTTAAGCTTTTCATCGAGCTCATCTACAACATTAAAGAAATCAGCCCCTACCTTATCCATCTTATTCACAAAAGCCATGCACGGCACATTATATTTGTTCGCTTGCCGCCATACCGTTTCCGATTGAGGCTGAACGGCACCAACAGAATCAAGTACAAATATTGCCCCGTCAAGTACACGCAAAGAGCGCTCTACTTCTACGGTAAAATCAACGTGACCGGGAGTATCAATAATATTGATACGGTGGTCTTTCCAGGTACAATGGGTAGCTGCCGACTGAATGGTAATTCCGCGTTCCTTCTCCTGGTCCATCCAGTCCATTTGTGATGCGCCGTCATGCGTTTCACCAATACGGTGAGTAATACCGGTATAATACAGAATACGCTCGGTAACGGTGGTTTTACCCGCATCGATGTGGGCCATAATACCAATGTTACGAGTCCGCTTTATGCGGTCTACAATCTTCTCGTCGGTCTTTGTTGTTACTTCTGCCATTGCTATAAATTAAATCTCTGTAAATCGTTTAGAATCTAAAATGGGCGTAAGCTTTATTAGCTTCTGCCATGCGGTGAACTTCATCTTTCTTTCTTACCGCGCCGCCTTCATTATTGGCAGCATCCAACAGCTCGCGAGACAATCGCCGGGCCATGGATTTATCATTGCGTCCCGATGATGCCTGAATCAACCATCGCATTCCGAGAGCAGTGCCGCGATCGGGACGAACCTCAACCGGCACCTGGTATGTAGAACCACCAACACGACGAGAACGAACCTCAACTACAGGCGTTACGTTATCAAGGGCACTTTTAAACACATCGACTCCCTTTTCGCCGGTTTTTTCTTCAACTACTTCAAAAGCCTGGTACAAAATTTTTCGGGCGACGTTTTTCTTACCGTCCCGCATCAAATTATTCACAAAGCGCGTAATCAACTTATCATGAAAAATAGGATCGGGTTGTACATCGCGCTTTTCTGCTGTCTTTCTTCTCATATTCCTGGCAATTTAATTCCTGCTCAACAATTATTACTTAAGGCTTCTTGGTTCCGTAATGGCTGCGGCCCTGCTTGCGATCGTCAACACCGGCCGTATCGAGCGTTCCGCGCACAATATGATAACGTACACCCGGCAAATCTTTAATCTGTCCGCCGCGCACCAGTACAATGCTGTGCTCCTGGAGATTGTGCCCTTCACCCGGAATATAGGCTGTCACTTCATAACCATTAGTCAGGCGAACACGAGCAACCTTACGCAAAGCCGAATTTGGCTTTTTAGGCGTAGTGGTGTAAACCCGGATACATACGCCACGTTTTTGAGGACAATTTTCAAGAGCAGGCGAAGATGTTTTCTTCTGTTTGCTCTTTCTGCCATTACGAATAAGTTGTTGTATTGTAGGCACGGTTTTTTAAACGCTTAATTGATTTTTTCGGTCAAGAGTTGCCAATGATACGGATTTTACTACCACTTATGCAAACAAAAAGTGGTGATTTATTTTCTTTTTTTGCTTAATGATTTGTTTCTTTATTTGATGATTTAAAAGGATTTTGCGAAAAATGTTATGATCTCCGTCAACTGGCGAATCAACATCTGCCCAAAAGCTTGTTAGCAGCCTGAAAACCGCAATTTTTGCCATATATCCTGATCACGAAAGATTTAAACACCGGGTGATATCTGCTTTTTACTGATTTTCTCAAACGCTTAAAGCATTTAAATAATTAGTATATAAATATATATCAGTATATTATTTTGAAACTTTCCAGCCTTCCCAAACTTGGTAACAAGCGATTAAAAGCTCTGAATGAGAGCGGGATAAATAGTCTTTTGGATCTGCTGAACCTGCTTCCACATCGTTATATCGACCGGACAACCGTACGATCTATCAGAGAGCTCAGAAGCGACGCGGAAGAAGTGACCATTGTGGGAAAAGTGAAGAAGATTCAACAGCAGGGCTATGGACGAAAAAAGCGGCTGGAAGTGATCATTCAAGATGATACTGCTTCATTAAAAGGAGTATGGTTTAAAGGCGTAAGTTATATGAAAGGCCGGTTTTCGGAAGGCGAGACGGTGGCCTTTTTTGGTAAAGCAAAACAGTACGGGCGATATATGTCGATGGCCCACCCGGAAGTGGATAAAATCAGCGATTCATCCGGCATTGAAGATTTCACCCGTATCGTTCCCGTCTATCCCGGCAATAAGGCGTTTTCCAAAGCTCACATCACCAGCCGGGTTATCCACCAATGGCAACAAATTATATTGAAGAATGAGCGTCCCCCTGAATTCATCCCCGCGGAGATCCTTAAAAACCAACAATTGCCACAGCGGCATGATGCTTACCGGATGATTCATTTTCCCAATTCCGCTGCTGAATACAAAAAAGCGTTCGAGCGGTTTAAGTTTGAAGAGCTTTTCCTGTTTCAGATGAGTGTGGCAAGAATCAAACAACATGTCATTGAAAGGCATAAAGGGCATCTTCTCAAACCCGGGCATTTAACGCAGCAGTTTTTCAACCAACACCTGCCCTTTGAATTAACGGCGGGACAAAAATCAGCCCTTTCGGATATTAAAAACGATGTGCGCTCGGGACATCAAATGAACCGGCTTATCCAGGGTGATGTGGGCTCGGGCAAAACGATCGTAGCCATCGGCGCTATTTTGATGGCGCTCGACAATGGCTACCAGTCCGCTTTCATGGCCCCCACCGAAATTCTGGCCGAGCAGCATTACCGCACGCTCTCCAATTTTCTGAAACCGCTGGACATCAACATTCGCCTGCTCGTGGGCAATCAAAAAAGCAGTCTGCGGACGGACATTCTCACTGATATTGAAGGCGGTAGTTGTGATGTGGTGGTGGGAACGCACGCGGTAATACAGGATGAAGTGAGATTTCATAATCTCGGCCTGGCAGTAATTGATGAACAGCACCGTTTCGGGGTGAAGCAGCGCGCCGAGATTCTGGAGAAAGGGTCGCATCCCCATGTTTTGGTAATGTCTGCCACGCCCATCCCCCGCTCGCTGGCGATGACCCTGTACAGCGATCTGGATATTTCGGTCATCGAAGGGTTGCCCGGGGGACGAAAGCCCATCAAAACGGCGGTTCGCGCCGAATCAAAACATCCCGATATCTATAAATTTGTGGGAGAAGAATTGTCCAAAGGCGGACAGGCCTACGTAGTGTATCCTTTGGTAGAGGAATCAGAAAAAATGGATCTCAAAGATGCCACAGCGGGATTTGAAAAGCTCAAAAAACAATTCAATAATTATGAAGTAGGACTACTGCACGGGCGAATGAAGTCCGAAGAAAAAGACGCGGTGATGCAACAGTTCATCAATAAGAAAGTTCAGGTGCTGGTTTCAACCACGGTGATTGAAGTGGGGGTTGACGTGCCGAATGCCAGTATCATGATCGTGGAACATGCAGAGCGCTTCGGGCTTTCCCAGCTTCACCAGCTACGAGGACGCATCGGGCGGGGTGAACGCCAGAGCTACTGCATCTTAATTTACGGGCAAAAGGTGAGTAAAGAAGGCCGTTTTCGCCTGCGCAAGATGGCCGAAACCAACGACGGATTCGAAATCGCCGAAGCCGACCTTGAATTGCGCGGACCGGGCGATTTTATGGGAACCAAACAAAGCGGCCTTCCCGAATTCAAAGTGGCAGACATCATTGAAGACCAGTGGATTTTACAGCAATCCAAAACAGAAGCACGGCAGTTGATTGAAGAAGATGCTGATTTATCAAAGCCGGAATATCAAGAATTGAAGAAGGTATTTATGCCTTATTTTAAGGAGCGAAGCCGGTTTTTTGGCATTAGTTGAAGTAAGGAGACGGGAGGCTGGATTCCTGATGTGGATGTTGACTCACCAAATTTGTAGAGACGCATCGAATACGTCTCCCTTTTTCTACGCGTCGAAGCGCCTGCTTCGATCAGTACGTTTTGATTAAGATTTTATTCAAAATAAGGAAATAAATCTCCCCTTGAGGGGAGACGAATGGCCGTATGTTCTACGGTCATTCTGAGGAGTGTCCAGCTGGGTCGTGGAACACCTCCCGGCGCGCCCATAAAAAAAGGATGTGCGCGACACCCTCCTTAAAGAGGGATAGGCTTTGGTGCTTACTTTTATATATCAGCTCAAATCACAATATTCCTTCCCAAGCAGACGCTTGGGGTTATATGGAAGACAATCCGCTGAGAACTTTTCATTAAGCATCTCCATTCATCATTTCGGCGAATAGCCGATGGGATTTAAGCCGCTGCTGGTGATCGTAAAGATAGGAGGCAATCATAATTTCATTGGAACCTGTTTTTTCGAGAAAGCCGGTAAGTTCTTTTTTGATGGTTGCCTTGCTGCCAATGAAAGAGCAGGAAAGCATCTGCCCTATCGCCGTTTTTTCATGCAGATTCCAGATTGCATCCATATCATCAACCGGAGGCTGTAATGGCTTTCGATTACCCGTAACGATGCCCATAAACATCTGTTTCATTGAAGTAGACAGCCATTCTGCCTGGTCATCGGTTTCTGCGGCTACTATATTTACGCAGGTCATAACATAGGGCTCTGCCAATTGATCAGAGGGGGTGAAGTTTTCGCGATATATCTGCAGGGCGGGCATCAGTTGAGCCGGGGCAAAGTGACTGGCGAAAACATAGGGCAAACCCAGCGCGGCGGCCAAATGAGCGCTGTCCGTGCTGGAGCCTAAGATCCACAGGGGTACGTCAGTTCCTTCG
>DASSAY010000077.1:0-2108 GCA_035699185.1 Balneolaceae bacterium
CCATTTATTTACTGGATGCACTTGTTGAGCTTATATTTCTTGCCTTTTGGCTCACCCTAATGTTTAAGCCCAGACACCGTGAGTTGTTTGAATAGCCTTTGAACAATGAGTTGAGTGAATGTTTAAATTAAGAAGAAACAAGGATGAGCTATTCCCTTTATAATTCTCTCTACTGTCATTTCGAAGACTGTAGCCCCGATGCTTTTTATCGGGGCGGAATGGAGAAATCTCATCCGCTAAGAAATATGCCTGCCAGTCTTGTCAAGAAAGACAGGTGATTCACAATGGATGAAATTTCTCGACTACAGCTCTTTTAAAACCCCAAAGAGCCTTCGCTCGAATGACAGTAGCGTTAGGAAGGTTAGGAATGGTTAAAAAGTTATCAGAATCCAACCATTGTCTGGCTATTCAAAAATTGACGTAAATTTTGTACCTTTCAGGGCTGAAAACTTCAACAATAAAGAATATTACCATGCCCGAAGATACGATGACATCAAAAAGGAGTACGACCAAGGTTGCCGAGAAAGATTCCAAGGCTAAAAAGCCCGGCAGGCCCGATGTTTATCAAGCGGAGCATAAAATTCGTTTTGTAACCGCTGCCAGTTTATTTGATGGCCATGACGCCGCTATCAATATCATGCGCCGTATTTTGCAAAGCAGTGGGGCAGAGGTCATTCACTTGGGGCATAATCGCTCGGTGCAGGAAATCGTGAATTGCGCCATTCAAGAAGATGTGCAGGGCATCGCTATCAGTTCCTATCAAGGCGGACACATGGAATATTTCAAGTACATGGTGAACCTGCTTGAAGAGCGAGGCGCTTCGCACATAAATGTATTTGGCGGCGGCGGCGGGGTGATTGTGGGTGATGAGATTGAAGAGCTTCACAATTCGGGCGTTTGTCGCATTTTTTCGGTTGAAGACGGCAGCACGATGGGCTTGCAGGGCATGATCAACTTTATGCTGGAGAAGTGTGATTTTGATACGGCTGAAATTGAATCAATCGATGCCCAAAATATCGTTCAAAAAGATGCAAAAACCATTGCCCGCTGCATTTCAGCCCTTGAAAACGGGCATGATGAGATCATAAAGCTTGAAGACGGGAAGCTGCTGGATGGCAAAGGAAACATCATTCCCGCTCAAAAAAATGGACATCCTATTCCATTAATTGGCATCACCGGAACCGGAGGAGCGGGTAAAAGCTCGCTGACTGATGAGCTTGTCCGCCGATACCTGACCGAATTTAAAGACATCAACCTCGCCGTTATTTCTATTGATCCTTCTAAAATAAGAACCGGCGGCGCATTGCTGGGTGACCGCATTCGAATGAACAGCCTTGATCCCGATCACGTTTTTATGCGCAGTTTGGCGACCCGTGCCAGTAATAAAGCTACCAGTCCATCCGTGAAAGGCGCCATCGAAATTTGCAAAACAGCGGGCTTCGATCTTGTGATCGTTGAGACCAGCGGAATCGGCCAGAGCGATTCGGAGATCGTGAACATTTCAGACATCCCGATGTACGTAATGACCAGCGAATACGGCGCGGCTACTCAGCTCGAAAAAATAAATATGCTGGACCTTGCCGAGTTTGTAGTTCTCAACAAATTTGAGAAAAAAGGCTCGCTCGATGCTCTTCGGGATGTCCGCAAGCAGATCAAACGAAATCGCGGGGCGTGGGATCTCAAGCCCGAAGATATGCCGGTGTATCCCACCATCGCGGCCCAGTTTAATGATGAGGGCGTTGACCGTTTGTTCAAAGCATTGACGGATAAAATTAATGCGCATTACAGCCTGAACTGGGAGACCTCACTCTACACCAACCCCGAACCTGCGGAGGATATTCAAGCGCAGGCGATCATTCCGGGAAAACGACAGCGTTACCTGTCCGATATTTCAGAAAGCATCCGTGATTATCACCAGTGGGCAGAAGATCAGTCCGAAATTGCGGCCAAACTCGACCAGGTTGAAGGAACGATTGAGCAGTTTGAGCGCTGGGAACCGGAAGACAAGGAGAAATTCCAGAATAATCTGGATGAGATGCGCCAGCACTGGCTCAGCAAGCTCAACGGGCGCTGCCGAAAAATTCTGGACGGCTGGAATGAACTGTATG
>DASSAY010000078.1:0-9666 GCA_035699185.1 Balneolaceae bacterium
CTCATGTCGTTATCGCGGTTGCTCGGGCCTTATCGCCCCAACAAAGTAAAATTGAATCCCTATGAAAGCGGCATGGATCCGGTGGGAGAAGCCGATGAACGATATTCCATCAGTTTTTACCTGGTTGCCATCGCCTTTATCGTTTTTGACCTCGAAGTCGTTTTTATTTATCCCTGGGCCGTGCGTTTTCTCGACTTTGAAGTGGGCACGCTCATCTCAATGATTGTGTTTATCTTTGAACTGTTTGTAGGCCTTATTTATATGATTAAAAAAGGCATTATCGACTGGGATATCAGAAAAAAGAATCCTTAATTTTAGTTTAGTAGTTATGGGTATTGAAAATGCTTTAGGTGATGGTTATTTCACCACAAAGATTGATGCACTTACAAACTGGGCTCGTTCTAATGCCGCCTGGCCAATGCCGATGGGCCTGGCCTGCTGCGCTATCGAAATGATGTCTTTTGCCGCTCCCAAATATGATGCGGCACGCTTTGGCTCAGAGGTGATGCGTTTTTCGCCCCGCCAGAGTGATGTGATGATCGTAGCCGGTTGGGTTAACTACAAAATGGCGCACGCCGTACGAAGAATCTGGGATCAAATGCCCGACCCAAAATGGTGTATCGCCATGGGCGCCTGCGCTTCGACCGGTGGCATGCACCGCTGCTACGGCGTTGTGCAGGGTTGCGACAATTTTCTTCCGGTTGATGCCTACGTCTCCGGCTGTCCTCCCCGTCCCGATGCCCTTTTGCATGCCCTCATGCAAATTCAGGATAAAATTCGTACCGAACATTCCGTAACGCTCGATACTTAATATGGATTTAGAATTATCAGAACCGCTGCAAAAAGTTATTGACGGACTGACCGAAGATTTTTCGTCTAAAATAATTGATGTCTATCAATCTACGGGTGATACTTTTGTACGAGTGGAACCGGATGCCATTGTTGAAGTTTGCCGGTCACTAAAAGAAAAGCATCATTTTATTTACTTGGCCAATATTCTGGGAGCCGACCGTTTTACGGCCAGCGAACGTTTCGAAGTTATCTATAACATGGTTTCACTGCGCGACCGTGAACGATTATTTGTGAAAGTATGGCTGGAAGAAGAAGATCCGCGTGTCGACTCAGTCACCCCTGTCTGGAACTCTGCCAACTGGTACGAGCGACAGGTTTATGATATGTTTGGCGTTACATTTAATAATCACCCCGATATGAGGCGAATTTATATGCCCGAGGATTTCGATTATTACCCGCTTCGCAAAGAATTTCCATTATTAGGTATTCCCGGCTCCATTCCATTGCCGACTTCAACACCTGATACTGAATAATAAATTATTATGGATATCAAAGAACTAAAGAAAGTTAATCATCCTAAATTTTTTAAAGAGCATCAGGAATCTTTATACAAAGCTTTAGAGGATAAGCATACTACCGTTGAAGTGATTGATGATGACGATCCCCTAAACACGCGGATGGTTCTTAACATGGGTCCCCAGCACCCCGCTACTCACGGCGTACTTCGGCTGGTGCTTCAGCTCAACGGTGAGTTTATAGAAAAGGCAAAACTCGACATCGGGTACCTGCACCGGGGCATTGAAAAGGTGGCTGAAAATAAAACCTACCAGGAATTCATGCCTTATACCGACCGCACCGATTACCTGGCTCCTTACAGTAATAACGTGGCTTTTTGCGGTGCTGTAGAGAAACTTGCAGGTGTTGAAGTGCCCGAACGCGCTTATTTCATTCGTATGATCGGTGCTGAGCTGGCCCGTATCTCTTCCCACCTGCTATGGCTCGGAACGATGGTTCAGGATTCCGGTGCCGTTTCGTTTTTCCTTTGGGCTTTTCGGGAACGCGAAAAACTCTATGATATTTTTGATCAAATCGGCGGACACCGCTTCACGATCTCACACGCTCGCATTGGCGGAGTAGCCAATGACCTCACATCAGAGGCCGTTGCACTGATTAAAGAATTTATTAACACCTTTCCTAAAGAACTCCGCGATTTCCATATGCTGCTGGACCGCAACCGTATCTTTTATGATCGAAATGAAGGCGTTGGCGTATTAAAAACCGAAGATGCGTTAGATTGCGGGGCTACCGGTCCTACCCTGCGCGCATGCGGTTATGCCTATGATATTCGAGATATCGTTCCCTACGAGCGGTACGATGAAGTAGAATTTGAAATCCCCACACGGCTCGAGGGCGATAACCTCGCACGTTACTATGTGCGGATGGAAGAAATGCATGAAAGTATCCGCATTATCCGCCAGTGCCTCGATAAACTTCCTAAAGGGCCGGTCCGGGCTGACGATGCCAAAAAAGCTTATCCTTCAAAGGATGAAGTTTATTACTCCATGGAAGGTATGATTCATGATTTTATGATGACCGATACCGGAATTTGTCCACCGGACGGAGCTGAATCCTTTCATTCTATAGAAGGCCCTAAAGGCGAACTGGGCTTTTTCTTTCAAAGCGACGGAACCGGGCATCCCTGGCGAATGGGTATCAAATCGCCCTCCTTCGCTAATTTACAAGTATTGGAGAAATTACTGGACGGAGAAATGGTAGCCGATACCGTGGTAATGATTGGCGGGGTTGATCCGGTAATGGGAGATTCCGATAAATAATTATGAATGTTTAATTTTTGCCGAAGGCATCCCTATGGGAGAATGTTGAATTGATGCTTAATTCAAAATTCAACACTCAAAATTTAAAATTATTAAAATGGCAGAACAAGAAATCGTTTTTACACAAGAAGATCTCGAAGAGATCGAGAAGATTAAGGCAAAGTTTCCAACCGTTAAAGCCACTACCTTGCAGGTTTTATGGGTTGCACAACGCAGATTTGGTCATGTGGAGCCGGAAGTTCAAAAACTGGTAGCTAATACGCTTGACCTCCCCGAATCTCATGTTCACGGCGTTGCTTCATTCTACACCCAATACTACAAAGAAAAGCAGGGCAAATTCGTGCTCGATGTTTGCACCTGCCTGAGCTGCCAGCTTTGCGGCGGATATGATATTTTAGAACATCTTGAAAACAAACTGGGCATAAAAGCAGGCGAAAGCACGGATGATGAAATGTTTACCATCCAGGAAGTTGAATGCCTCGGCGCCTGCGGTTATGCCCCAATGCTGCAAATTACCAACGGTGTTTACGTAAATAATCTCACTGAAGAAAAGGTAGATAACCTTATTGAAAGCCTGAAAAACGGTGAGATGCCGGAGTTTGAATCAATGGCAATGCAAAGGATTGATGATTGATGAATGATGATTTTTGATTAGGCTTTTTGAATGAATAAAGATGATTTAATAAAACGTACTAAAGAGTTTGCTCACAGATGTGTTAAATTAGCGGTAAGTTTGTCCAAAATATATTTGGGAAATCATATCAAAGGGCAGTTGATTCGCTGTAGTTCCTCAGTTGCTGCAAATTATCGAGCAGCATGTCTTGGTATTAGCAAAGCTGCTTTCGTTTCAAAATTAAGTATTGTTATTGAAGAAGCTGATGAAGCAGAATTTTGGCAGGAGTTTATAATTGATGAACAACTTAAACCGAGACATTTAGTAGAACCATTGAAAAATGAAGCACATGAATTAGCTTCAATTTTTATTGCTTCAAGAAAAACAATAAAAGTAAAAGACTGATTGGATTATGACTGAACTAATCATAAATCGAAAATCATAAATCGAAAATCCAAATGGCTGACTGGAAATCATTCGAACCGCTTCTTATTCCTGACATTCCAAATCTGGAAAAGATTGATGTCTATGAAGAAAATGGCGGTTATAACGCCCTTAAAAGTATTTTTAACGACCGGGAGAAATGGTCGCGCAAAAGTGTGGTGAATGAAGTAAAACAAGCTAACATCAGGGGGCGCGGTGGTGCCGGCTTTAATGCGGGACTCAAATGGAGTTTTATGCCAGAAGATGATAACAGCGGGCCACGTTATCTGGCTTGTAACGGCGATGAATCTGAGCCCGGCACTTTCAAAGACCGTAAGATTTTTGAATATAATCCCCACCTGTTTATTGAAGGCGCTTTAATCGCCGCTTACGCGATGTCGGTTGATACCATTTATGTTTATATCCGCGGCGAATATATTTCATGGGTGCATATGCTGCAAAAAGCAGTGGATGACGCCTATGAAAAAGGCTATATCGGCAAAGATATTCTGGGGACAGGCATCAATATTGAGTTTGAAATTACTTATGGAGCCGGAGCTTATATTTGCGGTGAAGAAACTTCGATGCTTGAATCGCTCGAAGGCAAACGCGGCTACCCGCGCATCAAACCGCCTTTCCCTGCTCAAAAAGGCCTTTGGGGGCGTCCCACTACGATTAACAACATTGAAACACTTGCAAACGTACCGCTGGTGATCAATAACGGCGCAGACTGGTATGGAGATATCGGAGCTGAAAGCCACCCGGGACCCGTGCTTTATGGAATTTCGGGACACGTAAACAAGCCGGGCGTTTATGAACTGCCCACAGGCGTGCCTGTCATGGAATTAATTAATGATGTAGCCGGTGGAATTCGGGGCGGCAAGCAATTGAAAGCCCTCATTCCGGGCGGGTCTTCTACCCCCGTTTTACGAGCCGATCAGCTTGATGGCGTAAATATGAGTGCTGATTCATTGCGCGATGCCGGCTCAATGATGGGAACTGCCGGTATGGTAGTGATGGATGAAGATACCGACATGGTTGATGTACTCTGGCGTATCTCACATTTCTATCACCACGAATCCTGCGGACAATGTACCCCCTGCCGTGATGGCACAGGCTGGCTGGAAAAAATATTGATCAAAATCAGGAACGGAGATGGGGAAATTAAAGACCTGGACCTGTTGCTTGATATTACCACAATGATGGAAGGCCGAACTATCTGTGCCCTGGCGGATGCCGCCGCGTGGCCGGTTCGCCACACCATTAACCGTTTTAGAGAAGAATTTGAAGCAAGATGTAAAAAATCAGTTCATGCGGTAGCGTGACAAATTCGAAATCCAAATGTTCAAAATCCGAAACGTTTTGGATTTTGAGCGCTTTGGATTTTTTAAAAATTTGGTTCTAAATATAGGAAAAAAGACAATGCCTGAAGTTTTTATAGACGGTAAACGTTACGAGTTTGAAGGAGACCACATGGCTCTCCAGTTTATATTGGATCTGGGAAAAGAGGTTCCCTTCTTCTGTTATCATCCATCCATGTCGATTCCAGGAAACTGCCGACAATGCATGGTAAAGGCCGGGCAATATATGAAGAACAAGGATAACGGCGAATATGAACTGGATGAAAACGGGAAACGAAAGATACGCTGGTTCCCAAAGATGCAAATATCTTGTTCACTCAAGCTAACTGATGGCATGGTTATCCAAACTCAGGAGACCTCTGAGGAGGCTGAACGCGCCCAAAAGGATACCATGGAATTCCTCCTTATCAATCACCCGCTCGATTGCCCTATTTGTGACCAGGCCGGTGAATGCCCGCTTCAAATTCAAACTTATAAATATGGACCTGAAGGCAGCCGTTTTGAAGTAAAAAAGGTACATCGTCCAAAACGTGTTCAACTGGGCCCGAATGTGACTTTAGACGCCGAGCGATGCATCAACTGTACGCGTTGCGTGCGGTTTACGGATGAAATCAGCAAAACGCACCAACTTACCATCGTTTCTCGGGGTGATAAAAATTACCCCATGACTGCCCCGGGTCGTGAGTTTGATGATCCGTATTCTATGAACACGATTGATATTTGCCCCGTCGGTGCGCTGACATCAACCGATTTTCGCTTCCGCGCCCGTGTTTGGGAAATGAGTCAAACGCCAAGTATCGATATCAGCAACGGAAAAGGCTGTAATATTGATTTGTGGTCGCGAGACAATCAAATTCTGCGCATCACCCCACGCCAAAACAGCGAGGTGAATGATCAATGGATGCCTGACGCCAGCCGCGCGGCTTATGTACAATTCAACGAAAACCGTATTTCTCGTCCGGTTATCCGGTTGGATGGCAATCATCAATCAAATACTTCCTGGAATAACGCTTTAGAGACTTTTGCTGAAGTACTGGAAGCAAACGATAGTCGAGATATTGCCATTATCGGAAGTCCGCATGCATCTGTTGAAGAAAATTTCTCCTTCAATAAATTTTTTAATCTGTTAGGAGCTCCGAACGCGAAATTTACACCTCATATTGAAGAAGGTGCCGGAGACGGATTTCTGATCACAGACGACCAGGCTCCCAATACAAACGGTTGCCGGTTAATTAATCTTGATGAAACGGATGAAGCCGGGTTGAAATCAGCCCTGAAAAAAGCTAAAGTAGTTATCATTCTGAATGATGATATGGTAGGACGCGGAGTGCTTGCTGTCACCGATTTGGAAGGCATATATACCATTTCACTGGCAACCAATCATACCGATACCACCAAAATATCCGATTTGGTAATACCTATCACTTGCATCGCAGAACATGCGGCAAGTTATGTGAATGTGGACGGGCGCATACAGCGATCATTCCCGGCAAAAGAAACGAAACATACGAACCGTCGCCTGAATCTTGAAATGTCGGAAGGGCGACTTGACCGCTACGGCACCAATTTTGATAACTGGGTAAATGATGAAAATAAAATTGACTGCATGCAGATTTGGGAATTTTTGAATCTGCTTGGCGAGCGCCTTGGCTTGAATTATTATTATGAACATTCTCGCGAAGTCTTTGATGAAATCGTCGGACGGTTTGATGCTTTTGAAGGCATTAGTTACGAGCGGATGGATGAAGAAAATGGCGTTCAGCTGCCGCTGGATCAGCAGAAAATTGCACAAAAGTAAATATAAAAATTGACCTGGAATTGTGTCATTCCGAACCCCAATTTGTTTGGGTGAGGAATCTTAATGCTGTGAGGGAGTTGTACTCCCGAACTGAAGCGGGAGTGCAACTCCCTTAAAGCTTAAGTGTATCAAACAAATAGAATATGGAGCCTGTTACAACTACATCATATATTATTTTAGCCATAGCGCTATTTATGCTGCTCAATTCTGCCGCCCTTGCGGTTTATGCCGAGCGTCGGGTGGCAGCATTTATTCAGAACCGCCTTGGGCCAAACCGTGTAGGCCCCTTCGGCCTGCTTCAGCCCATAGCTGATGTTCTTAAACTTCTTCTTAAAGAAGATGTTACGCCCGCTCAAGGCTACAAAACCATTCACGCCATTGCTCCCGTCATACCGGTTGTAACGGCTTTGATGACGATAGCTGTCATTCCTTTTGGGGACGGCTTATACATCACTGATATTAACGCAGGCGTGCTCTATCTCCTGGCTGTAAATTCGCTGGCCGTTTATGGGGTGACTTTAGGCGGATGGGCATCGAACAGTAAATATTCGCTGCTGGGCGGGTTGCGGGCTGCGGCTCAAATGATTAGTTATGAGCTACCCCTGGGAATGGCCGTGGCCTCATGTATTCTGTTCGCAGGTTCACTTAGCGTGATTGACGTTGTTAACTCCCAGGAAATTTGGTGGAATGTTTTTCGCAATCCCATTGGCGCAGTCATTTTTATTGTGGCTACTTTTGCTGAAGCCAACCGCACCCCTTTTGATCTCCCCGAAGCAGAACATGAGTTGGTGGGCGGCTATCACACCGAGTACAGTTCCATGAAGTTTGGCATGTTCTTTTTGGCTGAATATATGCACATCGTAATTGGCGGCATGCTTATGACCACTTTCTTTTTTGGGGGGTACCACCTGCCTTTTGCCGGTTGGTGGCTGCCGGAAATGAGTCCCCTTCTTAAGGGCATTTTGGATGTTGTGGTCTTTACCACCAAAACGGTCTTTTTTGCTTTTCTGTTTATTTGGGTACGCTGGACCATTCCACGATTTAAGTACAACCAAGTTATGAAGCTAAGCTGGAAACGCATGCTGCCGATCAGCATCATCAATTTTCTTGTGTTAGCAATTCTTATTTACGCCTGGCATCATTTTATATAGTATTAGCCTTACTCTTTTTATATTAGAAGAAAATGCCAAGTTTCAGAAAAACTTGGCATTTCTTTTTTAGATTAGATTATGAAACGCACTCATACCAAACCTGATATTTCGATCATTTTTGAGGATGATCACTTACTGGTGATTGACAAGCCGGTAAATATGCTTTCTCAAAAGGACCACACCGGCGATCCGGATGTAGTTAGTGAGTGTAAAAAGTATCTTCAGAAATCCGGCCGCCGAACGCCCTATCTCGGTTTAGTTCATCGTCTTGATCGCCCTGTTGGAGGGTTGATGCTGCTGGCAAAATCTCATCAGGCAGCTAAGGTTTTATCACAGCAAATGCGGGATAATTTCCTCCAAAAAACGTATTGGGCTGTTATAACGGGTGATGCCCCCAGGAACGGTGTTTTGACTCATTATCTGTTGAAAGACCGAGAAACAAATGTAGTAAAGGCTGTTTCGGGTGATCAGAAAAAAGCAAAAAAAGCGGTTCTCTCTTTTTCCAAACTGGCGGAAACGGATCAGCTCCAGCTTTTATCCATTCATTTGCAAACCGGGCGTCCTCACCAGATTCGCGTGCAACTTTCTACGGAGGGTTATCCTATTTGGGGCGATTACAAATATGGGCTCAATCAACCCGATGGACGGGAAATAGCGCTACAGGCCGTTGAACTTATTTTTGACCATCCTGTTAATAAAGAAGAGATGCGCTTTGAATTGTTGCCGCCGAAAGTCGAACCCTGGGCGCTTTTTTCGGAGCATTTGTGACAGCACACAGATTAGCACGGATCTAACTGATTAAATCTGCTTAGATCTGGTAGCCAATTTAATAATGAAACTGGTAGAGCATGCGTCTCAAGATGATCATTTAAATCCCAAAGGAGACGAATTCAATCCGTCTCTACCACCTACCAGAAATTTTTAATTTTCTATCTATGAAAGCCAATCAGTTAAGCAAAACGGCAGCTTTTATCGCTATCAAATTTTATGGCTTAACCAGGATTGAATCATACAGCGCGCTGTTTGATGGTTCCGTAATAGGATTTTATGACAAGCTGGTTCAATTCTTGCCGTCCCCGCTTTGCCGGTATCATAAATGGCTCAAATTCAAGTGGATAAGAAAATTCTATATCGCTTCGGAAGAACTCCTTTTACCGGGTGATTTGATGCACGTTCTTGCACGAAAGTGGTATATTCGAAGAATGGCTGAAGATCTTGTCGATCAGGGGTATGAACAGTTAATCGTTTTAGGCGCGGGATTTGATCACCTCTCTCATCATTATGCTCAACAAGGATTGCGATGTTTTGAATTTGACGCTCCTTATATGGCCGGCCTTAAACGTGACTTTTTGAAGGAAGCCTACCCTCATTCTCATCACCCAAGCATCATTGATTCCCATTTTCCCGCGGATAGTTTTAGTGAGATTCTTCAGCAGCAGCCCGGTTTAGATCCCGCTAAGAAAACCATCATCGTTGCCGAAGGTTTTTTTGATTACTTGCCCTCTCACACGGTCAATTCTCTTTTTATTACAATCAAAGAATATTTCTCGCACAATGCTGCCATAATTAGCACACATTTTGCTTTAAATGAATTACCAAGATTTCATCGTTGGGTGTTCAAAACCAGTGTTAATCTCGTAGATGAAAAATTACAGTTCAACAGTAGTATGTACGAATTCGAACAACTGCTTGA
>DASSAY010000079.1:0-4945 GCA_035699185.1 Balneolaceae bacterium
GTATGATTTTCCATACCTTCATGCCGAAACTTTGAGAAGGTATTACTTTTAATAGGAACGATTAAACCCTACAAAACTTATGGCTCAGATTTTTCCCAAGTGGGCAGATGAAGTTCCACAACGACTTATGCTCGGGCTTATTATACTTATGACAGCTTTAGTAGCAGGAGTTTGGTATTATTTCTCCCCTAAATACACCGATGTTGGATACGCCCCTGAGCAACCCGTTCCTTACAGCCATCAGTTGCACGCCGGCAAGCTTGATATCGATTGCCAGTATTGCCACACCACGGTTTTTGAATCGCAGTTTGCAACAGTACCTCCTACCCAAACTTGCATGAACTGCCACAGCCAGATCGCAACAGACAGCCCTAAATTGGCTAAGGTTCGCGAAAGCTGGAAAACGGGCGAACCAATTGAATGGATTCGCGTGCATAACCTGCCCGACTATGCCTATTTCGATCACTCTGCGCATGTTAATGTGGGGGTAGGTTGCGAAACATGCCACGGGCGCATCGACAAAATGGAAGTAGTTCACCAGGCAGAGCCTTTGAGCATGAGCTGGTGCCTTAACTGTCACCGTAACCCGGAAAAATATGTGCGCCCTATTGATGAAGTCACAACCATGGGTTATGAAGCAGCAAATCAGTTAGAACTGGGACGAAAACTTGTTGCCAAGCACAACATAAATCCTCCCACTTACTGCCAGACCTGTCATTATTAATAAGTATTTCAAATCCAACGAATCTAAATTAACTCAATCGTAACAGAATGAGCGAAGAAAGCTTGAAACCAAATTACTGGAAAAGTTTAGGCGAACTGGCCAAGAATGAAGAGTATGAAAAATTTCTTCATCGTGAATTTCCGGAAAACGGCAGTGAACTAACGGATGATGTCTCCCGCCGCAGTTTCTTAAAAATTATGGGGGCTTCTATCGCGCTCGCGGGTTTCGCCGCTTGTCGCCGCCCGGTTCAAAAAATTCTGCCGTACACTAAAATGCCGGAAGAAGTACTGCCCGGCAATCCCCTTGAATATGCCACCGCGTTTCCTTTTATGGATGCACTTGAAGGCATCACGGTTGAAAATCACGTTGGCCGTCCGGTTAAGATTGAAGGTAACAGGCTTCACCCCGGCAGTGGCGGAAAAACAAATATTTTTGGACAAGCTTCGATCCTGAATATGTACGATCCGGATCGGTCTGAATTTGTACGAAAAGACGGACAGCGTTCTACGGTTGAAGATTTTGCAAAATTCAGTGCCGAATACTTTTCCGACACTGAACGACGAGTCGCTTTTGTTGCGGAGGCCAATTCCTCACCTACTTACAATCGCCTGGAAGATCAGATTGAAGCAAAATTCCCTAACGCTCAATGGGTCACTTACGAGCCTTTTGGAGAAAACAACGCCCTCGAAGGCACGAATATAGCCTTTGGGCAACGGCTCAGAACCGTTAACTGGTTCAATAAAGCAAAAGTAATTGTCTCTTTCGATGATGATTTTCTGAATCCCGCCGCTACTAAAAACAGCGTGCAAAATACACGACAATTTGCTGACGGCAGAGAAGTCATGTCCACCGAAGAAGCAATGTCCCGCTTTTACGCTATTGAGAGCACCTTTACGCTCACGGGCTCTAACGCAGACAATCGTCTTCGCATGAAAACAAGCGATATTGAGCAATTTCTGTATGCGTTGGCCGGCGAGCTTTCCAAATCACTCAACGGGCTTTCAGCCTTCAATGGCTACAGCAATCAGTTTTCTAATCACGAATGGATTTCCGTCCTTGCCGAAGAATTGCTTGCTAACCGCGGCGATTCTATTGTAACTGTAGGGCGCATGCACAACCCTGATTTACATGCAGTTGTTTCAGCCATTAACAAAGCGCTTGGTAACGCCGGTAATACAGTAACTTATCACGAAGCGCCTCACCTTAACGACCGAAACAATCAGCTCAGGTTTAGCGAACTGGTTGATGAACTCAACGACGGTAACATTGATGCCGTGGTATTCGTGGGTACAAATCCCGTATTTACCGCTCCCGCCGACCTTAACCTTGAAGGAGCTCTATCTAATGCCCTGGTTATCCATCTCTCCGATTATTATGATGAAACATCGAGAGAGGCTGGCTGGCATATCAACCGTACTCATTTTCTTGAAGCATGGGGTGATGGCTTTTCCTATACCGGAATCCGGTCTGTCATCCAACCACAGGTAAGGCCACTATATGATGGTGTCAGCGATATAGAGTTTTTAAACATTATTCTTAATGGCAAGCAAGGTAGCGGCTATGATTTAGTTCAGGAAACATGGCGCTCTTTTTATCCCACTAATTTCACTAAGCAATGGGAACAAACGCTGCATGATGGTTTAGCCGGTGAAGAAATCTTCCCTGAAGCTTCGGTAAACATTTCGGGGGATTTTAATGCCCGTGCCAAAGAGTTTACAGCTAAAAAACAATCATCCAAGGGCATTGAATTAGTAATCAGGCCGGATGATACCCTTTTTGACGGACGTTTTGCCAATAACGGTTGGCTTCAGGAGCTGCCCAGGCCCATGACAAAAATCACCTGGGATAACGTAGCTCTGATGAGCAAAAAAACAGCCGATGCTTTGGGTGTCGAAGCGGCCGGTTTGGGAAGATCCAAAGTTGAAGTAGTTTCTATTACCGTTGATGGCACCACGGTCAAAATTCCGGCCTGGGTTCAACCCGGCCATGCCGACGACAGCATCACTATTACTGTTGGTTACGGCCATGAAGGGATGGGCCGCGTGGCAAATCAAGCAGGCGTAAACACCTATCCCCTGCGCACCACCGAGCACATGCTTTATGCAACGGATATTTCGGTTGAAAACACCGGAACGTTATATGAAATTGCCTGTACCCAAGATCACCATTCTATGGAAGGCCGTTCGATCTTGCGCCATGCCACTTTACAAGAATATCGCGACAATCCTGATTTTTCCAGCTATTTTGAAGCTTACGGAGCAGACCTGCCCGGCGAGGCTTATGCCGAAGAAAAAGGCGCTGACAGTCCCCTGGCTATTTTTGACGCCATGAATGAGGACGAATACCCCGATTATGAACCGCAATGGGGTATGGCTATTGATTTGAATACCTGTGTGGGGTGCGGTACCTGTACCATCGCCTGCCAGGCCGAAAATAACATTCCGGTCATTGGTAAACACGAAGTAGGTAACGGCCGCGAAATGCACTGGATTCGCACCGATCGCTATTATGATGGTGATATTGCGGATCCCATTGCGCTTCACCAACCGGTGCCATGTATGCATTGCGAACTGGCTCCGTGCGAGCAGGTTTGTCCCGTTGCGGCAACTACTCACAGCGAAGACGGCATCAACCAAATGACCTATAATCGCTGCATCGGAACACGATATTGTGCCAACAACTGCCCGTATAAAGTACGACGCTTTAATTTCTTCAACTATTCTGAGGAATTTTTGACAGACGGCGGTGATCCTGAAATTATTCAAATGGCTATGAATCCCAATGTTACCGTGCGATTCCGTGGGGTAATGGAAAAATGTACTTATTGTGTACAACGGGTGAACCGGGCCAAGATAAACCGGGATATTGAAACCAACGGCAGAACTATGAAACCTGTTGATGGCTCGGTTCATACCGCCTGTCAGCAAGCTTGTCCTGCCGATGCTATTTACTTTGGTGATATTTCTGATCCCGACAGCGAAATTTCACGAACCAAGCAGAACAATCGAAATTATCTGCTTCTCGAAGAACTGAATACAAGGCCAAGAACCTCGTATCTTGCCGAACTGCGAAACCCAAATCCCAAATTGGCCTAATTTTCAAGCATTTATACAATGAGCACTGATTATCAATACGTACCTGAGCCTAAACTTATTAAAGGCGACCATACGTTCGGGAGTATTACAGAGCTAATTACCCGAACCCCTCTCTCACCCACTCCCAAATTGTGGTATTTGGCTTTTGGAATTGCCAATTTGCTCTTAATCATGCTTTTGGGAGTAGTTTCTTACCTTATCTGGGAAGGCCTCGGAATTTGGGGATTGAATAACCCGGCCGGCTGGGGTTGGGCAATTGTCAACTTTGTGTGGTGGGTTGGTATTGGCCACGCCGGTACATTGATTTCAGCTATTCTTTTCTTATTTCGCCAAGGCTGGCGTACCGCCATTAACCGTTTTGCCGAAGCAATGACTATTTTCGCGGTGATGTGTGCCGGGCTTTTCCCTGCTATCCACGTTGGCCGTATCTGGGTGATTTACTGGGTGTTTCCGGTTCCCAACCAAATGGGGATCTGGCCTAATTTCAGCAGCCCTTTGCTGTGGGATGTTTTTGCGGTAAGTACTTATTTTACGGTTTCGCTTTTATTCTGGTATGTAGGGCTCATCCCTGATTTTGCTACTCTTCGCGACAAAGCCAAAAGCAAAGCAGCTCAAATTTCATACGGAATTGCATCATTAGGCTGGACCGGCAGTTTCAGAAACTGGTGGCATTACGAAAAAGCCTATATGATTCTCGCCGGCCTGGCCACTCCGCTCGTACTTTCGGTTCACACGATTGTATCATTCGACTTTGCCGTTTCTATGATTCCCGGCTGGCACAGTACCATTTTCCCACCCTACTTTGTTGCAGGGGCTATTTATTCAGGTTTTGCCATGGTTTTAACCTTGATGCTCATTGCCCGTAAAATTTACGGCCTTGAAGAAATCATGAATATCGATATCATGGAAAAGATGAACCTGGTAATGATGATTTGCGGTAACTGTGTTGCCTTTGCCTATTTCATGGAAGGTTTTATCTCTTGGTACAGCGGTTATATTTATGAACAAGGAATCTTCTGGCTCTATGTCGTTGGTCCTTATGCATGGGGCTTCTGGACCTTGATGTTCTGTAACGTCATCACCCCGCAGTTTTTATGGTTCAGATCTATACGCCGCAGTGTGGCCC
>DASSAY010000080.1:0-5132 GCA_035699185.1 Balneolaceae bacterium
ATTCGTGATGATGAAGTGATTGAAGCGGCCGATAATCTCGGTATCGCTATGGTATTCACGGGAAAGCGGCATTTTCGGCATTAATTATTAATTTTTTTTAATTTTTTGCCTTCAAAATTCGCAAATGCATTTGTAAAATTGTATTTTCTTTCTTTGTAATATTCAGGCGCAAAACTACCTCTTACTTAGCTCATCTACATTTATAAATCATGAACAGAAACGTACCTAAAGCGAAAAATAATCAATCGAATAATGGTTGGTTTGACTGGCTATATACCGATATCGCTATAGATTTGGGCACAGCCAACACTTTAATTTACTCACGCGGTGAGGGCATCGTGCTCAGCGAACCCTCGATCGTTGCTCTAAACGGGCAGCATGAACCGGTTGCCATAGGCCATGAAGCGCGGCTTATGCACGAAAAAACGCACAAAAACATCAGTACCGTGCGTCCCCTGCGCGACGGAGTAATCGCGGATTTTGAAGTAGCCGAACAAATGATTCGCGGCATGATTGATAAAGTGAAAATGAAATGGTACTCAGGTACGCGCAAAATGGTGGTTTGTGTACCCAGCGGAATTACTGAGGTGGAACGCCGGGCCGTTCGCGACAGTGCCGAACACGCGGGCGCCAAGTCCGTTTTTCTGGTTGATGAACCCATGGCCGCTGCAATCGGTATTGGTTTGAATGTACACGAGCCTATCGGAAATATGATCGTCGATATCGGCGGCGGAACTACAGAAATTGCCGTTATCGCTCTGTCAGGCATTGTTTATGCTCAATCGGTACGGTTGGGCGGTGATGAACTAATTGATTCCATCATCAACTATTTTCGTCGAAATCATAATTTGCTAATCGGTGAACGAACAGCCGAAAATATTAAATGTACCATCGGGTCGGCGGCTCCTTTGGATGAAGAACTGGAAATGATCATCAAAGGCCGGGACCTGGTGAACGGAGTGCCACGCACGCGCCATATAACATCAAAAGATGTGCGTGAAGCCATTTCTGAATCGGTCAATACCATCCTTGAATCTATAACCAAATCACTCGAGCAAACCCCACCCGAACTCTCTGCCGATATTCTGGACCGCGGTATCATGCTTACCGGCGGCGGCGCAATGCTCAAAAACCTCGACAGGCTGATCATGGAAACGACTGATTTGCCTGTTCACATCGCTGAAGATCCTTTAACGGCTGTTGTAAGAGGAACCGGCGCCATTTTAGAAGATCTGGAATACTATCGAACGGTCATAACTTGAGGAAAGGTGAATGCGGTTTCGATTTCCACGAATAATTGATGCAAAAGACCACATCATTACGGCAGTGCTGCTGGTTGTTGCGGTGGCGCTGATGGTGGGACGTTACCAGGGCGGGCTGACGAATCTTCGTAAAGTTTCCATCACCTTATTCAGCTATCTTGAAGAACCGCTTTCTAACGTTCGCGTTTACCGGCAGGCCCTGAAAACCAACACCTATCTGCGCAAACAAAATGTGCTTTTGCTTGATGAGCTCAGCCGACTGCGGGCAGCGGCACATCGAAACGAAGTGCTGCGGGAGATGCTGAAATTCAGCAGTAAAAGTGAGTTGACTCTTTATCCTGTTCAAATTGTGGGAAAGGAGTTTAACCAGGTCACCAATTCGCTAACAGTTGATGCGGGGTCTGAGGAGGGCATCAAAAAAGGCATGCCTATGGTTACCGCAGACGGTTTGGCAGGCAAAGTTATTTTAACAGCGAACGGTTATTCAAAGGTGATGCCGTTTTCCAGCACTTTATTCCGGGTGAGTGCCAAACTCCAGAAATCGAATGCGTTCGGTATTATTTCGTGGGACGGTTCGTCCATTCAGGAATTACAGCTAAAATATATTCCTCAAACTACCAATGTTGAAGTTGGAGAGATCGTGGTAACCTCGGGATATAGCAATCAGTTTCCGCCCAATATCCCCATTGGTGAAGTTATTCGAACGGTCCCGGAAAAGGGAAAAGAAACCCAAACGGTTTATGTAGATCCTTTTGTAAACCTTTATGAGATAGCTGAAGGTTTTATTGTGAAATTTGAACCTGATACTACCATTCAAGAACTGAATCAGAAGTACGATAAACTGCTAAAATGAATCCGGAAAAGCTCAAAGATATTGGTTTAGGCATTGGTTTTGTGCTTGTTCAGCTTGTGCTCTTTCGGCATTTGAAAATATTTCAGATGCAGCCGGATCTCGTCCTGATTTTTATCACTTGGTTTTTGATACGGAATGACCGAACCTCAGCCATCTTAATGGCAGCAGGCCTCGGTTTCTTGCAAGACGCCCTGCTGGGCACTTGGGGACTAAATATGTTTTCTAAAACTCTATTAGCATTTATAGGCTACAACTTTATACCCAAAGGTTTAAATCAAAGAATGTTAGTCGGCCAGGTTTTCTTAACGGTGCTGGTGGTTTGCCTGTTTCATAATCTCATTTTTTTAGGGCTCAACACTCTTATGGTTAATTATTCAGCCGAAGCCACATTCTGGCGCTTCCTTTTTGGAAATAGTTTATATACGGCTGTGGTTGCCAGTTTTATTCAAATGTTCAGAACGTAGTGAGCCTTTAGAGCGATTGCACAATGCTCTAAGAAAGTTTGCAGTCCGTTTTTGCGTAACTATTCAAAACTTAATCTCTAATCACTATGCGAATTCGCAAAAAAAAGCGAAGCCTTGTTTCTATTCGTGTTTTACAGGCAGGAGTTCTCCTTCTCGGCTTAGTGATATTGGGACGCCTGTTTCAACTTCAGATATTGCAGCATGAAAAGTTTGGTCCCATGAGCCGTGAAAATTCTATCCGTCAGGAGGTGGTAACGGCTGCCCGCGGACTCATTTTTGATAACGAAGGCAATCTTTTGGTAGGTAATGAACCTATTTACACCATCACCATCACCCCGGCGAGTTACGATAAAGAAAACACGCCGATTTTGGCTGATTTGATGAATGTGCCGGTTGAAGAAGTAAAAAAGCGGGTTCAGGAAGCTCGTGAATATTCCTGGTATCGTTCATCCCGCCTTTTTACAGAAGTTGACTTTAAAACCTTTTCATTTATCCAGGAAAATATCTGGCAGCTTCCGGGCATCGGGCATCAGATTGAGAGCAAACGATATTACCCTGTGGATAGCCTTAAAGCATCTCATATTCTGGGCTATTTGCATGAAGTCTCCAAGGAGAAATATTTTGAAACCAAGAATTATAATTTAGGTGATAAAATTGGCGTAATGGGCGTTGAGGCGGTTTATGAAGAAGAGTTAAGAGGCGCACTCGGCGCAAAATACATCAAGATTAATGCTATGGGGCAAAGTCTGGGTCCTTATAAAAACGGTACAATTGATGAAGCGCCCGTTAAAGGAGCCAATCTTTATACCAGTATTGATACTGAATTGCAGCTTTTAGCCGAAGATTTGATGGAAGGAAAACTCGGCGCTGTGGTCGCTTTAAACCCCAATAATGGTGCTGTATTAAGCCTGGTAAGTGCTCCTCAATATGATATCCGGCGGCTATCGGGGCGCATTGATTCTGCTTACTGGAAAAGCATCAATTCAGATACTACGCACCCGCTTTTCAATCGTGCTATTTCGAGTATGCAGCCTCCCGGTTCAACTTTTAAGCCTTTAATGGCGCTGATGGGCCTGGAAATGGGTGTCATCACTCCTGAGACTGAAATTTATAACCCCGGTTATTATTTGCGCGGGCGCCGGTATGAAGATCTTGCCGATCCTGGCATCTACGATGTTGGCAAAGCGCTTCAGGAATCGAGTAACACTTTCTTCTTTTGGCTTATGGATCGAATAGTCAACACCAAGGGCATTGATCGTTGGCATGCCTTGGCATCAACCTTTGGGCTGGGGCAAAAAAGCGGCATTGACCTACCCAATGAATCGTCCGGTATTTTGCCTGACAGTACTTATTTGAATAAGGTTTTGGGCAAGGGTAACTGGGGATTGGGAGATCAAATGAGCCTCGGTGTGGGGCAGGGGTTTTTGTCGGTTTCGCCCCTGCAAATGGCCGTTGTAGTTTCTGCTATTGCTAATGGAGGGTATCGAGTTCAGCCTCACATCGTTCAAGCTATTGAAAAGAGTGATGGAACAGTGCTCCTGACTAATCCCGAAAAAGAAAAAATTGAGTGGGTTGATCAGTGGGAGCTTGAGGTTGTGCAAAATGGAATGCGGCGTGTTGTTACCAAAGGAAGCGGGCGCTATTACGCGAATCTTGATAGTATAAAAGTTGCAGGGAAAACGGGAACGGCACAAAATCCGCATGGCGAAGATCATGGCTGGTTTATATGTTTTGCCCCAATGAATGATCCGCAAATCGCGGTAGCTGTACTCATCCAAAATGGAGGCTATGGCTCAATATCAGCGGCTCCCGTTGCTTCACTGCTGGTCGAAAAATACTTGACCGGCGAAATTAACCGTCCCTGGGTTTACCACGTTGCAAAAACATTCTATAATGATGAGAAGTAGAAAATATGACTAATCTTCGAGAATTTAATTGGCCTTTGGTAACGCTTTGGCTCGCTCTGATCAGTATAGGCCTGGTCGCTATTTACAGCGCTACTCAAGGCCCTGTGGCCGAATTTTTGCCTCATTATATTCAAATCAATTTTTATAAGCAGCTGGTTTCTTTTGGAATAGCCCTTCTTGTGCTCATCGGTATTCAGTTTGTGCCGCCCCAGACGTTCCAAGACGGCTCTTACTTTTTCTACGCGATTGGCATTTTGTTGATGATCCTGACTTTGCTTTTTGGGATTGAAGTGAACGGGGCCAGAAGCTGGCTTGACTTGGGCCCTATTAATTTGCAGGTGAGTGAATTGATGAAAGTCGCGACTATTCTGGCCGTAGCCAATTATCTTACCAGCCGTCGTGATATTTCTGCCGTTAACATTAAAACGGCCCTGGTAACAGTATTAATCATTTTAGTTCCCGTTGTTTTAGTGCTAATGCAGAATGATACGGGAACAGCCATTATATTTATCACTCTTATTCCCGTTGTTCTCTTTTGGTCGGGTTTGCCTTACGGGGTCTCTCTTTTCATCATTTCACCGGCAATTATTGGCTATCTAACCATTATTGGCTGGTACTGGGGATTAATAGCTGCTATCGTCCTCAC
>DASSAY010000081.1:0-11316 GCA_035699185.1 Balneolaceae bacterium
AAACTCTTTCGCTTTGCTGAATCAGGTAAGAGGAGCGGGAATGAGTATGTCTAATAATATAGCAGAAGGATCGGGATCAAATTTCAATAAAGTATTTAGACGATATCTTGATCATGCCAAAAATTCAACCTTTGAAAATGCTAATATCACCATTTTATTAGAAAGGCGAAATCTTATAGATGCAGTGCAGAAAGAAGAATTATTAGAAAATCTTGATCATCTGAGCAGGAAAATAACAAATTTTCAAAAAGCACTTTAATCAATTACGCTATATGCGCCATGCACTTTGCGCTAAGCGGAACACTTAAATAAGTTTTTATTTTAATTTAAAGCAGTAATGATAAAAAAGTTTATAGAACGTCCGGTTTTATCAACCGTAATTTCCATTATTATCGTGATTCTCGGCTTTTTAGGATATTTTTCTCTGCCGATTTCCCTTTACCCTCAAATTGCGCCTCCAACCGTTTCGGTACGTGCCGTCTATCCCGGTGCTGATGCTCAAACCGTTTTGAATAGTGTCGTAGCCCCATTAGAACAGGCTATAAACGGGGTTGAAGGAATGACCTATATCACTTCATCAGCCAGTAACGGGGGACGAGCATCCATTCAGGTTTATTTTGAGCTGGGAACCGACCCCGATCTTGCCGCTGTGAATGTGCAGAACAGGGTGGCACAAGTTACCAGCCAGCTGCCGCAGGAGGTAACAAGAGGCGGTGTTACGGTGCAGAAACAGCAAACCGGGCGGCTGCTTATCTTCACTATGTACAGTGAAAAATTCAGTGGTACCTTTGTTGAAAACTATGCCCGTATAAACCTGCTGCCTAAATTACAAAGGGTAGAAGGGGTAGGTGCCGCCGATGCATTCGGGGCGAATACCTATGCCATGCGGATCTGGCTAAAACCTGATGTAATGGCAAACTACGGCCTCGTGCCGGCTGATATTGTGGCCGCACTGAACAGCCAGAGTTTTGCCGCCGCTCCCGGCAGTTTCGGGGTGAACAGTAACCAGGCTTTTCAATATACCATTCAATATCAGGGACGTCTTTCCACAGCACCAGCTTATGAGGATATTATCATTCGTGAAGGCGGAGACGAATCTCAAATTTTAACACTTGATGAAGTTGCGAGGGTTGAGCTGGGCTCCGAAACCTACTCGGTCATCAGCCGGGCGCAGGGTTTGCCAAGTGTGGGTATCTTTGTTTCCAAAACAGCTGATGCCAACGCACAAGAGGTTGTTGAAAATACCAAAAAAGTGTTGCAAGAGGCCGCAAAATCATTCCCCGAAGGCATAGAATATAATGTCGTTTTTGATGCCAATAACTTTCTAACGGCTTCTATAAATAAAGTATACGAAACGCTTCTTGAAGCTTTTATTCTGGTATTTATTGTAGTATTTATCTTTTTACAGCGGTGGCGCGCTACCTTGATCCCGGCAATTGCCGTGCCCGTTTCTATTATCGGTACCTTCTTCTTTTTAAATCTGTTTGGGTACAGCATCAACCTCCTCACTCTTTTTGCCCTGGTGCTGGCTATTGGTATTGTAGTTGATGATGCCATTATCGTGGTTGAAGCTGTTCAGCATAAGCTTGAGGGAGGGGCGGCTACTGCTACAGAAGCATCTAAAAGCGCGATGAGTGAATTAACCAGCGCCATCATTACCATTACCTTGGTGATGGCGGCCGTATTTGTGCCGGTTACTTTCATCACCGGTTCTACCGGCGTGTTTTTTCAACAATTCGGTATCACTCTTGCCGTAGCTATTGTTATCTCTGCGGTGAACGCACTGACGCTTAGTCCGGCTTTGTGTGCCGTGTTTCTAAGGCCTCATAATAAAGATGAGGACCGCGAAAAAAACTTTTTACAGCGGTTCTATGCGGCTTTTGATGCGGCCTTCCTGACTACTAAAAATCGATATAAAAAATCGCTTGGATTCCTCACCAAACATGCGTGGATATCGGCCGTAGTGGTGGCCTTTTTTATTTTGCTATTTGGCTTTTTGCTCCGAACCACCCCAACCGGTTTTGTGCCTTCCGAAGATCAGGGCGTGCTTTTTGCTAATATCAGCTTGCCGCCTGCCTCATCACTGGAGCGAACGCAAGCCGTGGTAAACGAGTTAGACAGCATATTTGCTTCGTTAGAAGTGGTAGATGCCCGTTTAGCGATATCAGGATTTGGGATCATAAGCGGCGGGGGAAGTCCTTATGGCTTTGCGGTAGCCAGCCTTAAAAACTGGGAAGACCGTGAAATGGACGTACAACAAGTGATAGGAATATTGCAGCAAAAAACGGCTCATATTAAAGAAGCTCAAATTCGTTTCTTTTCCCCTCCCGTTATTTCCGGTTTTGGAAATACCAGCGGATTTTCGTTTGAAGTACAGGATTTACAAAGCGGAGATTTAGAAGAGTTAGATAAAGTGGCCACACAGATTGAACGCCAATTGATGGGCTTGCCCGGAATTTTGTATGCCGCTGACTTCTTTGAAACCGCCTATCCCCAATACAAGGTATATGTTGATGAAGCGAAGGCACTGAAAGCCGGGGTTTCTCCGCGACAGATTTTAAATGTAATGCAAGGCTATTATGCCGGCTTGTATGTTACTAACTTCACCCGGTTTGGTAAACTTTACCGTGTTTACGTACAGGCTGATGCCTCTTACCGCGGTTCTCCCGAAAGTTTGCAAAATGTGTTTGTAAAAACGGCAGCAGGCGTGATGGCACCCATCAAAAGTTTCATTCGTTTAGAAAGGATATACGGACCGCAAAGTATTTCGCGATTCAACCTTTATACCTCGGTTGGAGTGAACGGAGCCGTTGCCCCGGGTTATAGTTCGGGTGATGCTATCGCTGCTATTCAACAAGTGTTTGAAGAAAGCGTGCCCAGCGGCTACGGTTATGCCTTTTCGGGACTTACCCGGGAAGAGGTGCAATCAAGCGGACAAGCTGTTGTTATTTTTGCGCTTTGTCTGTTGTTTGTTTATTTGCTGCTCAGTGCCCAGTTTGAAAGTTACCTGGTTTCGTGGTCGGTTATTTTGCCGTTGCCTATCGGGCTGGCAGGGTCTTACATATTCGCTAATCTGTTTGGCATAGCCAATAATATTTATGTACAAATTGCAGTGATTATGCTCATGGGCTTGCTGGCTAAAAACGCCATTTTGATTGTAGAATTTGCCCTGCAGCGGCGCCGTGAGGGCATGAGCATTTCGAAGGCGGCAATTCAGGGAGCCGAGGTACGGCTCCGCCCGATTCTTATGACGTCTATTGCCTTTATTGCAGGCCTGCTGCCGCTGGCGCTCGCAACCGGGGTGAACGCTAACTCAAACCAATCTATTGGTATTAGCGCGGCCGGCGGGATGTTTATAGGTACTTTATTTGGCCTGTTTGTAATTCCGGTGCTGTTCATCCTTTTCCAACCATTGCAGGAAAAAATAAGTGGTCCGCCCCCGGCAGTAGTGGAAGGAAAAGGGGAATTGTAAAACATACGAAAAAGCTGTTGGTCTCTTCCGCTCGCAGCGGAAGAGCATTTGTCCCCCTTTGAAGAAGGGGGTAAGGGGGATGACTGGAACGAACAGTAATAATGATTATAAATTGGAAAAGATAAATAATTCGATACCTGGACACCCCTCAGATTTTCTTCAGAACCACAGAAGAAAATCATCTCCCCTAAAGGGGAGAGCATTTGTTGAAAAAAGTTTTAAAAATTATTTCAAAGATTGAATTTCGCCATTATGAAAAAACATAACATACGGCCCCTTTTATTCGGCGGGTTGTTGCTCTTTATTTTATCATCGTGCAAAATATACGAGCCCTACCAAAGCCCACAGCTGGAAACTAAAAGCCTGTATCCGCATGAGATGTCGCTCGATTCTACAACCCTGGCTGATATGCCCTGGCAAGAGCTGTTTGAAGATTCCTATTTGCAGGATTTAATTGCCGAAGGCCTGGCCAATAATTACAATTTAAAGATAGCCGTTCAACAAATACGGCAGGCCGAAGCCTATTATAAAGAAAGCCGGGCGCGTTTATTTCCCAGCTTAACGATAGGGGCCAATTACGCATACAGTGATTTTTCTGAAGCTCAAGGCCTTGATATAGGAAGCGCTAACCAATTTACGTTAAGCGCGAGCTCGCGATGGGAGGCTGACATCTGGGGGAAATTGTCAAACGCAAAAAAGGCTAATTTAGCCGCGCTTTTAGCAAGCGAAGCAGCCCGACGCGCTGTACAAACCCAGCTTATTGCAGACATCGCTACCACCTATTATAATTTAGTTGCTCTTGAACAGCAATTGGAAATTACGCGTCAAACGGTAGAAAACCGAATTGCCACGGTACAAACCATGAAAAGCTTGCATGAGGGGGCAGTGGTAACCGGAGCAGCTGTTGTACAGACTTTAGCCAATCGTTATTCAGCCGAAATCATCATCCCGGATTTAATACAAAGTATTGAAGTAACCGAGAATACGTTGAGCATTTTACTGGGACGTCCGCCCAGTGAAATAGAACATGGCGAATTTGAAAATCTGGATGCGCTGGATTCTTTAGAAGTAGGCATTCCCGCACAATTACTTCGAAATCGTCCTGATATCATCCGGGCTGAATATCAGTTTCGTAACGCTTTTGAACTTACCCAAAGCGCACGGGCTTATTTTTACCCGCAGTTAACCATTACTGCTGAAGGAGGATTTCAAAACCTGGAATTAGCGGATTTGCTGAACCCCGCTTCAATATTTGCCAATATCATCGGCGGACTTACTCAGCCTATTTTCCAGAACGGAACTAATAAGCGACGATTGGAGGTGGCGAAAGCACAGAAGCTCCAAGCTTTATATAATTTGAAAAATACGGTTATTAACGCCGGCCGCGAAGTATCGAATGCTTTGAGCAGCTATAAAACGGCAAAGCAAAAAGCTGCGCTTAGGGCTAAGCAGCTGGAGGCGCTTCAAAAGTCAGTAGAATTTTCTCAGCAACTGTTGGAGTATGGCGAAGCCAATTATACCGAAGTGCTCAATGCACAGCAGAGTTTACTTTCAGCCCGGTTGGGGAGCATTCAGGATCAGTTACAGCAACTGCAAGCGGTGGTTTCGTTGTACAGAGCTTTGGGCGGGGGATGGAATCAAGCCGAAGGCATTGAGGGTGTAGAAGTTGGTGTGGATGGTTGATGGGTGTTAACTCTTAGGAAAAAGATGAAAGTAACGGGTATCCTTATTTTAATTGTTTTCATCATCTTTCTGGAGGGGTGTAAAAGTGGCACACCGGATAAAAATAACAAAAACGAGCCTTACTTTTTTGATAAGCAATCCCGGCTATCTATCACTTATTCACCGCATCTTAAATTAACTCATAAATCGGTAGCTGATACGGTGGGATGGAGTTATCTAAGTCAAAAACCGGGGTATTTAGCCGCTCAATTTCGGTTATCGCAATCATTTCAGCCCAAAACCAATTTCTCGGAGGCAACAGTAACGTTGGGATGGAGTGACAACCCACAACAAACCCAGAGTTGCTTCAAGCTGCCGTCCAGGTATATTTTTGAAGCAGATACCATTCAAAAAGATGGAGAGTCTTTCAGATATGTTCGTTTTGGAGAGGCGGGAGCAGGCAATTTCTATTTAATCACTCAATATCGCGCACGCAAATGGAATCGTTGTTATTCTATTGAATCGGTCGTTCATTCAACGAATATCCATAACTACCCGTCCAAGTCTGGAATAACTGAATTTGACAGCCTTAAGGTCCATAAGGTTCTTCAAAGCGTGATCGAGGGACTGACTTTCATATCTGAAAAATCCAGTTGATCTCATTTTTGTGAATTTGTTCATCTAAAGTTTTGTTTGATTAAAAAGTTAAACAAAAAAGGAGAGAACCCATGCCATCAGCATCTGAAGAGCCGCGTGAAGAATATATTGAGGAGCCCAACACAGCATCTGAGCCCAAAGAAGATATTGAAACAGCGGGATGTAGTTTTTCAATCTATCCCCTTAATGCCAATTATATAGAAATTATCCGCTCAGCGCTGGATAGTGTTGGCTTATCTAAAGTATGGCACAAAACGGATGATGTGGGAACGGTAATCAGGGGACGCATTTCTCACATGTTTGATATCACCAGAGATGTTTTTCTGCAAGCGGCCCAATCGGGAGAGCATGTTACCCTTCGTGCTATGTATTCAATCGGTGGCCCCGGCGAAACCACTGATGATATTAATAAGAATGAGGATCACGAACCCATCAAATCATCAGCCGATATTTCACGTCCCGTTTCTGTAAAATTTGCTTTATATCCGTTGGGGAAAGAAAATAGCTATATAGACATCATCAATAATCAAATTAAAGCGATCAAAGAAATGGGCATCTCGGCTTCGGTTGAACATTATGAAACCCGCCTTGAGGGCGACGCCGAAGAGTTGTTTGGAGCACTTGAAAAAGTATTTCGAAATACCGAGATGTCCGGATCCGTTCACACCGTGATGATGGTCACGGCGGTGGCTCATAATATTGAAAACCGGTAAAAGTTATCTTTTTACTTCAGTAAGACGGATATTTTCCAGAATATACCGAATGGCGGCGGCATCCTCTTGATCAACCGTTCCTGTTCGAATAATATAATCCTTTTTCGAATAGTCGCATTCTTGGAGTGATAGCTGCTTGCCGGTTTGATCATCATAACACCTTATAGAAGATTGAAGGGTACTGACTTGAGCAAAGATAAATCCATAATTCGACCAGGATGCCGGAGGCTGCTCAGGCCTTAGAAAATAAGCCCAAATCGAACCGTCTTTAAGCAAGAGCAGCGTGGATTCTTTTTGATCAACAGCAAAGTTGAAATCGAGAGAAAGGGTGGTATCTTTTAGTGAAACACGTTGGCTTTGAGGCAATTCGGTTCCCAAACCGTGAGGCCAAATAGCTACATAAGAAAGTTGCATATCGGCATAAACGCCCAAAGGCAACCTTTTTTCAGCCAGAATTCCCTTTTTTAAAATGTTAATGGCAAACGCTTCTGCATCTGAAGATCGCTTATCAATAATTCTCCAGTTTTGCGGATATTGGATAACAACATCATATTTCGCATTAGCATAAGCAATACCCTTAAATTCTTTTTCCGCTGATGACTGGAAAACGGAGCAGCTTGTTAAAGCAAATACCAACGCAATAAATAATATCGCTAATCTTTTAGTTTGAAAAATTCCGGTTGTTCCCATAAGTGTTTGCCCTTATACCTTTAAACGCCTCGCTTCTTGAAACCACTTCATCAATTCATCAGCACTCTTCGTATTCAAAATACGCTCTTTCTCGAACTTACCTTTTCGGGCGATTCGAACGCCATAAGTGATGGTGTCAATACCGTTAACACTATGCGCATCGGGATTGATGGACGACATCAGCCCCACTTCTTTGGCTTTGTTTCCATGCCGCCAGTCCAGATCAAGACGATGAGGATTGGCGTTGATTTCAATAGCGGTATGATGCTCGGCCGCAAGCTCTATGAGTTCATTAAAATCAAGATCGCTGCCGTCGCGTTTCAACAGCAGGCGCCCTGTGGGGTGGCCGATAATGCTGGTGAAAGGATTTTTGATAGCATTTCGAAAACGTTCCATCATTTGCGCCCGCGGCAGGCCCAGCAAACTGTGAACGCTGGCAATCACAAAGTCGAAGCCCTCGAGAATATCATCATCATAATCGAGACTGCCATCTGTAAGGATATCTGACTCTATGCCTTTGAAAACACGAAAGTTCTTGCCTTCATTTACAAACGCTTCATTCAGCTTATCAATTTCTTCCCATTGTTGTTTGACTTCATCTGCCGAAAGTCCGCCTGCGTAAGCGGCCGTTTTGGAGTGATCAGTGATGCCCAAATATTCATAGCCGCGCTCCAAGCAAGCTTCAGCCATTTGTTTGATGGAAAACTTACCGTCGCTCCAGGTGCTGTGCGCGTGCAAAACGCCTCGAATATCTTTTTCCTGAACCAGGTCCATCGTTTCATGTTCTTCAAAAAACTCAATTTCTCCCCGATCTTCGCGAAGCTCGGGAGGAACAAAATGCAGGCCTAATTTACCATAAATATCGGTTTCGGAAGCATAATCGAGAGGTTGATGAAAATCGGTATCGCCGGCATCATCAAGCTTAAAAAGGCCGTATTCATTGAGGGCAATTCCCCGTTCTCGGGCGCGCTGTCGCAGCTTTACGTTGTGCTCTTTGCTGCCGGTAAAATACATCAGAGCCGCGGCAAACTGCTCGGGTTTTACGATGCGGAGATCGATTTGGCGGCCGTCGCTGGTACGGATAGAGCTTTTAGTATCACCCCGGCCAAGAATCTCAACCGCCAGTTCATGCTTAACAAAAGCATCAAAAAGCGGGGTGATGAATGGCGAATCAGCGCCGATTAATATATCCACATCGCCGATAGTTTCTTTCGAGCGACGCAACGATCCCGCTACTTCAATGGCTTCCACGCCTTTCTGATCTTTCATAAAGTTGAAAATCGGCTTTGCGATAGCAAGTCCTTCATCCAGCCGGCATCGCTCGTCGAATTGCTCCATCCATTCAATCGACTTGACAATCTTTTCTGCTGATTTTTCTCCAAGCCCGGGCAAGCCGGCTACACGTCCGTCAAGGCAAGCTTCCCGGAGATCTTCCAGCTCAGAAATACCCAGTTCTCTGTGAATTTTAGCAATATTCTTTGGGCCGAGTCCCGATATATTCAGCCATTTAATGATGCCCGGCGGAATTTTACTGCGCAGGCTCTCCAGCACTTCAATCGAGCCGGTCTCGGCATACGATTTTATATCGTCAGCAATAGATTTACCGATACCATTGATATCGGTAAGTTTGTCATTTTTGATATAAGTGATGATATCATCATTGAGGGTTTCAACCGCCTGGGCAGCGCGATCAAAGGCGATTGCCCGAAAGCGATTTTCGCCCGCCAGTTGCATGAGTTTATAAATTTCGCGCAATTTAGCGGCTATTTCATCATTCGAAATGGGCATGAGGCTGGAATTATTGAGTGGTTGAGTGGTTGAATGATTGAGTAGAAAGTATCGAGTATAAGGTAGTAAGTAAAGAAGTGAGTAGAAATGGTGATTAAGAGTATTCTCGCTTTAAAGCAGTTTGTTAAGTTCTCGAATAAAGCTTTTAAAATCGTCCAGATTTTTGTGGCAAATGTTAAAGACAATCTCCCAATTTATTTTCTGATAGCTATGAACCGCGATATTTCTAAAGCCAACTGATTTCTTCATCCTTTCGGCCGTCTCTTTCGAAAGCAGGTTTTGCTTCTGAAGAATAGCAAAAGTTTCTGCCATGGTATCCGGCATAACTGTTTCACTTTCTGCTATAATATGCGTTCCAATATCCACGCAAAGTTGTACAGCTCGTTCTAAGTTAACAGACAGAATGTCTTGTAAATCCAAATTGAGCTTTAACTCTCCAACAGTTTCAGGACGTTTTGCTTCAATTCGTTTAATACATCTTTGCAGGGAATCAATTTTTTCTTCAATCACTCGTTGAGCCATCGTTCGCGTTTTCTTTTAAGAGTACGATAATAATAAGGCATGAAATCTGCATCATCAAAAAGCATACGTTTTATAATATTCGCATACAGGGAGTTACTGGTTTTATAAATAAGGGATCCTTCAGTTAAAATTTGCTTGAGCAACGTGCCGTGCGTGGTTTGTAAATCAACTAAATCAACAGGTCGGTTTGAGACTAAAGCCAGATCTTCTATTAATTGCATTTTTAGTTTTGAACTGATTGGCTTTTCACCCGCAACGGCTATATCTAAATCGCTTTCGAAGGTTTCCCGGTTTTCTGATACCGATCCATACAGAATTGACAGTTCAATTTCTGAGTGCTTTTGCAGTACTTTTTTAATGGATTCTATGAGTTCGGCCTTTCCCATAACAATGAAATTAGCGAATCTTACGGCGATTACAAATTTTAAGCCCTTCAATTTTGGTATTTAAAAACCATTTGGTACTATCCATCAATTCCTTAAACGAAAGAATTTTTTATGAAACAATGTTTATTAGCAATCTTAGGTTTAATGATAGTGGGATGTGTTCAACAAAAAGAGATGCAACCGCCCACAAAAGAAGCCGTACATGCGGTGCTTGATGATTGGCACCAAGCTGCTGCCGAAGCAGATTTCGAAAGATATTTCGGCTACTTTGCCAGCGACAGCGCGGTTTATATGGGCACTGACGCCACCGAACGCTGGACGATCGCGGAATTTAAACCTTGGGCTAAACCCTATTTTGATCGCGGAAAAGCCTGGAGTTTCGTTCCGATAGAACGTCATATCTACTTTTCTGAAAATGGTAAAATCGCCTGGTTTGATGAATCGCTCGACACTCCGAATTTAGGTCCCGCCCGGGGCACGGGAGTGTTGGTCCGCCAAAACGGTGAATGGAAAATTGCTCATTACAATCTTTCCATTCCTATTCCCAATTCCATTGCTGATTCTGTAGTGGAGCAGGTGGAGGAGGCGTTAGATAAGGAGTGATGAGTGATGGGTGAAAGAGTAATGAGTAAACTTTCTTACTCATTACCCATTTATCACTTAATTCTTTGAAACTTTGATGACTCTGAAACCGACATATTGAGCGGGGGCTGCTGGAGTTTTGCTAAACTCATCTACAAAACTAACTGCTGAATAACCGTAAATAGGTTGATCATCTCCGGAATCATTATAAAGTTCTGCCGCATTACCCCCTAAATCATAAATCCAGGCATCACCCACTTTGATAGCATCGAAAGAGCCTGCCGGTTTTAAAAGCGTATGATTCAGTTGCTCTAATTTACGTCTAAATTCCGGCACTTCATCAATGGTGATATCGTAGCCGGCCCAGTAGTTGAGCGTGTTTTCCGATTCGGCGACTTTACGTGCCTGTTGGTGTAGTTTTTCAGCCTCTCTTTTTGTAGGCAGACGGAATGTTCCTCCTGTTTGCTCACTAAGCCAGTCGGTATAGTTTTGTGCCTGTTCAATTGAAACTCCCGTCACCGGGTAGTTAGCTTTTAAAACAGGATATTCATGATTTTCATCAAATTCGGCAAATTGGGCGTTGGTTACTTCAAACCGGCCAATGGCAATAGAATCTTCTTTGACAGAAACGGTTTCGGGAATAAGCGTTCCGTTTTGCATCACCCCGTAAAAACCATTAGCCTTTTGAGCTTTTTCTCTTTTAAAAAACTCTGCAATAGGACTTTCTTTCTTAAAAGTCTCATTTTTAGGTTCATAAGTGCCGAATAAATATTTGTTGAACCAGCGAATTTCTTCTTCCATTTTTCGGGTTCTATGGGTGATTTTTTGCAAGCCATGGGGCTGG
>DASSAY010000082.1:0-2166 GCA_035699185.1 Balneolaceae bacterium
CTATTCGAATTTGGGGTATCGGCGGCTTGTTTGGTTTCATCGGTTACTTTAGAAATAGCAGGTTGGGCAACTACAAAGCCTATTCAACCAGCAACAAACGCAGTGTGATTCTTGATGTAAATGGCAAAAAAGTGGTAGTAAGTCCCGACTCGCCCTCCGGGTTTATTAAAGCTGTTAAAGCCCTTCAAAAAAATAAGCGTCAACTATAAATTTTTAGATTTATCTAAACTTTTCTTTTCCCTTTAGCGTTACTTATTTCCAAATATACTTGAGCGTTTGCGCATTTATTATGAATAAGTTAAAACACTATTTTCGAGAGCCGATCAACAGCATCACCCATGGCATCGGCGCTATCTTATCGCTGGTGGGGCTTGTCCTGCTTTTATACAAGGCCGTTTACCACGGTTCGATGAACCATCTCGTTGCCTTTTCGATGTTCGGGCTTAGCATGGTTTTGCTCTATACCTCCAGTTCGCTTTACCATGCGCTTCACGTAAAACAGCGGACGTTACTGCTCTTGCAAAAGCTCGATCACAGCATGATCTACGTGCTGATTGCCGGAACCTACACGCCCATTTGCCTGATTGTACTCGAAGGAAGCTGGAAATGGGGGTTTTTCATTACCGTTTGGAGCCTGGCTATCATCGGCATCATCAAAAAGATGTTTTGGTTGAATTCACCCCGCTGGCTTTCGACCGCTTTTTACTTGGGCCTCAGCTGGATGGCGCTTATTATTTTTCCCACACTTATCGAAAAACTGCCTCTCGCGTTTATGGTCTGGATCCTCCTTGGCGGAGTCGCCTATACCCTCGGCGCCGTTATTTATGCCCTTAGAAAACCAAACCTTTTTCCCGATTTCGGTTCTCACGAAATCTGGCATCTCTTTGTACTCGCAGGCACCTTTTGCCATTTCTGGGCTATTTATCAGTTTTTACCGGCTTACGGCGGATAATGGTTCCTTCTTGTAGCTAAATAATGTGAATTCCACGGTAGGTGTGCCTATGGCAGTGATAAAGGGAGATTGCTTCGCTTGATTTCTGGCCATTGTTAAACCTTTATTATTTTCTGAAATAACAGTATTTAAAAGAATATTGCTGATAACCCGCTCGCAATGACAGTTTTTTAATGTTTGTGTTCCACCATTCAGAGCCAAGCAATGTCATCGCGAAGGAGCGCTTTTTGCGACTGAAAGCGATCTCCCAATGTAGGTACAAGCTATATTCTCAATTGAGACATTAATTACTTCTTTTGCTTGAACCCATGTTATCCAAGATCAGGGCCGGGAGGGATGGCTAAGCTTTCACCCTGTTGCCTTACTTGTTGCGCCTCGTCACTTTCTCCCAATTTCTGCAGCAGTTCAGCAAGCCTCGCCCTTGCCTTTAGGTGATATGGATTTAATGCTAAGGTTGAATCATATTCTTTCACGGCCTTATCAAGATTGCCTTTTGCTTCTTGCACCATCGCCTTCACGTATGACAAAGCTGCTTTTTCATTCGGCACCTCTGCGTCAGAAGGTTCGGGCAAGGCAGCTACAGCCTTTTCTGTTTCACTCATTGTTAAATATAGCTCTGCCAGCATCAGTTTTTGCTGAAACGATAACTGCTCAGCATCAACTTCATTTAGCCATTTTTTTGCCGCTTCAGCATCATCTTTTTTCAGATAGACTTTGGCGATTCGTAAAAGGTAAGCGGGACGTTCATCATTCGCGGCAGATAAAATTTTATGTCCCTCTTTCAAGATGTTCATTGCTTCATTGGGCTTTCCGGCCTGTAGCAGAACATCCGCATACATCAATCGAAACCCAAAATGCTGCGGTTTTTGCTGCACCAGGTTCTCAAAAAATGGGATGGCTTCACCCGCATATCCCAACTTGCTGTAGATTGATTTGACAAACGCCATCGCCTCGTCTTTTCGATCTCTAAGATAGGTTGATATAGTGGGCGCATCTTCCACATAGCGTTCTCCGATTTCAACCGCCTTGGCAACGTAGCCATAATCCAGACTACGATTGCGGTACCTTCGGTTGATGCGTGCTCGTACCGATAAATCTTCTTCCAATTTTAGTGCTTTCTCAAATAGCGGGACCTGCTGTTCCAGAGATGCGTCAAAAGGTACCTCACCCTTTAGCGCTTTTTGATGCCAAACAAAGGCTTCGGCCATATAAGC
>DASSAY010000083.1:0-9181 GCA_035699185.1 Balneolaceae bacterium
AGTTCTCATGGCTAATAGTCGGTTTTTTTGTAATGACAATAATCTCTTGAATTAGCCTATACAAAAAATTCTCTCAAATGGTTGCCTGTTAATAGTGATTTTCTCCGTGGTTTCTCTGTTCAACTCTGTGAAACAATCAACAAAGGTAAAAAATCATTGTACAGAACCTCTGAGAAGGGCACAGCGACTAACCAAAAAATTCAACCATATGGTTGAAACAAATGGTTGAATTTATTATTATTGGAAGTGCCTGGCACCTGTAAGATCAAAAGTACTATGAGTAAAGATTTAGAAACCGAAGAACAGATTTTAGAAGCCGCTCAGCAGGTTTTCCAGCAAAAAGGATTTGCGGGTGCACGGATGCAGGAAATTGCTGATGAAGCGGGAATCAATAAATCCATGCTTCATTACTATTTCAGAAGCAAGGATAAATTATTTCAAAAAGTGTTTCAGCAGGCGATGCACCATTTTTTTCCTAAAGTATTTCAGGTGCTGAGGAGTGAACTTGCGCTGGTTCCTAAAATTCAGAAACTGGTGGAAACCTATTACGATATGTTCCGGGAGCAGCCGCATTTGCCGTCGTTCATCATTCATGAAATGAACCAGCATCCGGAGCGATTCAAGCAATTTGTGAAGAAGGTGGAAATTGAAATGCCGAAATCATTCGTGAAACAGATTCAGGAAGAAATTAAAGCCGGAACGATGAGGGCCATTGATCCGCGGGAATTTATCCTGAATACCATCGCGCTTTGTGTTTTTCCGGTTATTGCGCGTCCCATGGTAGAGATGGTTTTTAATATGGATGAGGAGCAGTATTTGCAATTCATCAAGCGGCGAAAGAAAGAATTGCCAAAATTTATCCTTAACGCTGTGCGAAAATAAAGACTTATGATTGCAATTATCACTTTGATAGTACTGACTTTCCAGTCTTCGGCTATGGATACGCTCACGCTTGATTATTGCTATTCACGGGTTGAAACGAATTATCCCTTAGCTTATAAAATGGAGCTGCAGGAAAAAATCACCGAGCTCAGCCAGGAGATTATCGCTACCGGAAATTATCCGCAGCTTCGTTTCGGGGCTTCGGCTTCCTGGCAATCGGAAGTCACAGAATTTCCCGGGGGAGCGGCCTTCGCGCCCCAGTTAAGCCAGGATCACTACAAGGTCTCGGTTGATGTCTCCCAGACGATTTATAATGGTGGAATTGTAGGCATCAGAAAGAATCTGGAGGAGGTCCGGGGCGATCAGCAGCAGATTTCGACAGAGGTACAGCTTCACCAGTTAAAAAAGCAGGTTAACCAGGTTTATTTTGGAATATTGTTAGCCCAAAAGCAGCAGGAAGTGATAGGCGTGCTCATCGAAAACCTGCGCGCGCAACTTCAAACGGTAAAATCGAAGGTAGAGAATGGGGTTTTATTAGCAAGTCAGCAATACACACTTAAGGCGGAGTTAATCAAAGCTCAGCAAGATTCCATAGAAGTTCGCTCTAATATTTTAGCCGGCTATGAAGTGCTGGGTGAACTCATCGGAAAGGAGGTGCTCGCCGGTACTCTGTTAAAAACTCCTGATATGCGGTTCACCTATTTGGGTGATGAGTTACTGCCGAAACTGCGTCCAGAGTTTGCACTGTTTAAGAGCAATCGGCTGGCGCTGGATTACCAGCAAGAACTGGCCGGGGCAAAGAAATGGCCTTTGCTCGCTGCTTTTGGAACCGCCGCTTACGGTCGTCCCGGGTTTAATGTTTTTGAGAATGATTTGCATCCCTTTTATATGCTCGGATTACGTCTGCAATGGAATTTCTGGGACTGGAACAATGCTGATAGGCAGCAACAAATTCTTGAGCTTAAGCAGCAAAGCATCATACAGGAACAGCAGGCTTTTGAATGGCAGCTACAGGCGAACTTGAGTGAAATCAGAAATCAGATTAAAGCACTGCGCGAGCAAATTGAGCGGGACAGAGACATCATCAACCTGCGGGAAAAGGTGGTAAGCCAGTTATCCAGTCAGTTGAAACAGGGAGTTGTTACCGCAACTGAATATATCACAGAACTTAATAAAGCCACCCAAGCTCATTTGTCCACGCTAATGCATGAAATTCAGCTTTCAAAAGCAAAAGTGAAGTATCAAACTGCTTTAGGAATTGGAGACCAAAATTAAAGATATGGCAGAGACCCCTTTTGCACCTCCCCTTTAAAAGGGGAGAAAAATCCCCTCCTTTTAAAGGAGGGGTTAGGGATGGTTGCCTTTGGATGTCAGATCAAATTTAAACCGGGTAAACAACCCAATAATTATGAAAAAAAGAATACGGGGCTTGTGGATATTATTAGCTGTTTTGGCAGCAGCGGGATGTTCTCAAAACGAAACTTCCGATGCCTATGGGCAGTTTGAAGCCGTTGAAACCACCATTTCAGCAGAAACTTCAGGTACTTTAGTGTCCTTTACGGCAACCGAGGGTGAACGATTAGAAGCGGGACAACAAGTGGGATTGATTGACACCACTCAGCTTCATTTGCAAAGAAAGGAGCTTTTAGCACGGCTGGAAGCGGTTCAGTCAAACATTGCAAACATCAACGCGCAAATGGATGTGCAGAAAGAGCAGCTGCAACTGGCGGTCAATGATTTAAAGAGAATCCGGGCGCTCATGGAGGACAACGCGGCAACACAGCAACAGTTGGATAACGCGCAGGGACAGGTGCAGATCATGCGCGAAAAGATGGATGCCCTGCAAGCTCAAAAACAGTCGATTTTTGCGGAGATGGAGGCCGTGAGAGCAAAGGTTGATCAGCTTGAAGAGCAGATACAGGACGCAAAAATTATCAATCCCGTTCAAGGTACGGTGCTTACCACCTTCATTGAACCGCACGAATGGGTCGGCAGGGGACAACCGCTGTATCAAATTGCTGCTCTCGATACACTCATTCTTAGGGTTTATGTAAGTGGGGGCCAATTGCCGTCGGTGAAACTGGGTCAAACGGTAGAGGTTATTGTTGATAAGAATGCTGAGGAAAACCGAAGCTTACAGGGAACGGTTAGCTGGATTGCCAATGAAGCGGAATTCACGCCGAAAATGATTCAGACGAAAGAAGAACGGGTCACCCAGGTGTATGCGGTGAAGGTACGGGTACCGAATCCGAAAGATATTCTGAAAATTGGAATGCCGGGCGAAGTAAATTTTTAGTCACAGATTTCCACAGATGAGCACTGATCAGTTATTAAATGGCAAATAAAATCAGTGCCAATCTGTGCAGATCTGTGGCTGACCCAAAACTATGAGCATGATAAAGGTCCAAAATATCACCAAAAGTTACGGCAATGTAGAAGCCGTGAAAGGCATCTCATTTGAGGTGGGTGAAGGAGAGATTTTTGGGCTTATTGGTCCCGACGGTGCCGGAAAAACTACCATTTTTCACATTCTGACTACTCTTTTGAAACCCGGTTCGGGAAAAGCGAAAGTGATGGGACTGGATGTGGTTGATGATTACCGGAAAATTCGCTCTGAAGTAGGCTATATGCCGGGACGTTTTGCCCTTTACCGTGATCTTTCGGTTGAGGAAAATCTGCAATTCTTTGCATCCGTTTTTGACACTTCTGTTGATGCCAATTACGAGCTTATCAAACCAATTTACAGCCAGCTTGAGCCTTTTAAAGATCGCCTGGCGGATGATTTGTCCGGCGGAATGAAGCAGAAACTTGCTTTATGCTGTGCGCTCATTCATAAACCAAAAGTGCTGTTTCTCGATGAGCCTACCACCGGCGTTGATGCCGTTTCGCGCAAAGAGTTTTGGCAGATGCTGCACAGGCTGAAAGAGCAGGACATCACCCTGCTGGTTTCTACGCCTTATATGGATGAAGCGGAACAATGCGACCGGGTAGCACTCATTCAGGATGGAGAAATTCTTTCCATTAATACCCCGAAAGCCGTTACCAAAGGGTTTAAAAAGGAGCTATGGTCGGTCAAAGCGGACAATAAGTACGAGCTCATTCAGCTATTGCGACAGTATGAGTTTTCGGAGACGGTTCAGCCCTTCGGGGAGACGGTGCATTACACGGATCAGCGCGAGAAAATTGACGCCGGGGAGCTGGAATCTTATTTGAAAGGGCAGGGCATGGAGCATCTGCACGTGAAGAAAGCAGAGCCGACCATCGAAGATACCTTTATGCGGCTGATGGAGCCGGAGGCAAGCCATGAGTGAACCGATGATTGCTGCCGGAAATCTGACCCGCAAATTCGGTGATTTTACCGCCGTCGATCACATTTCTTTTGAGGTGAAAAAGGGAGAAATATTTGGGTTTCTCGGAGCCAACGGGGCCGGAAAAACCACGGCCATGCGAATGCTGACGGGTTTGCTGATTCCAACCGGAGGCGAAGCAACGGTAGCGGGATTTGACGTTTACAGCCAGGCCGAGCAGCTAAAACGGCACATCGGATACATGAGTCAGCGGTTTTCGCTGTACGAGGATTTGACGGTTCGCGAAAACATTCGGCTATACGGTGGCATTTATGGTTTGACGGATGAAGAGCTTCAATCCAAATCAAATCAGCTTCTTTCCATGCTTGTTATGGAGGATTTTCAGCATCAGCGAATCAGTTCGCTGCCGCTGGGATGGAAGCAAAAACTGGCCTTTTCAGTGGCGCTCATCCACGAGCCGCAAATTGTTTTCCTGGATGAACCGACCGGAGGCGTTGATCCCATCACCCGGCGACAATTCTGGGAGCAGATTTATAAGGTCGCAGAGGAGGGAACGACCGTTTTTGTAACCACTCATTATATGGACGAAGCTGAGTACTGCGACCGCGTTTCGATTATGGTGGACGGACGCATTGACGCTCTCGGCCCGCCCGAAGGATTGAAGGAGCGATTTAAGGCCGAATCTATTGAAGAAGTTTTTATTGAATTAGCACGAGGAGCAGAGCGGGAATAGAAGCGGATTGAGCAGATTATGAAGATGTATAATGTTATTCCTATCCGTGTAAATCTTCTTTATTCGCGTATTCTGTGTTCTAAATAGGTTTAAATTTATGAACTCATTCAAAGGCTTTATAATTAAAGAATTTCGGCAGATCTATCGCGACAAGCGAACACTGATCATTCTGTTTGGAATGCCGGTGATTATGATGCTGCTCTTTGGTTTCGCTATTCGGAATGAAGTGGAAAATGCCAAAATTATGGTGATGGATAACTCCCACGATCCCATCACCCGGCAAATTATCAGTAAGATTGATGCTTCCAGATATTTTTCAGTTGAAGGAAACATTCGGCGGTTTGAACAGATTGAGGAACTTTTTCAGCAGGGAGAAATTGATGAAGTGTTAATTTTTGAATCTGATTTTGCCCGAAAGCTTCAGCGCGGCGAACAACCTGCGATCAAGGTGATTACCGATGCTTCCAATCCCAATTTGGCTCAACTTATTCAGCAATATTCATCCGCCATTATTCTGGATTACCAGCAGAGCTTGGCCGGTCCGTCAGCGTTTCAGCAAAAAGGGATTGCTGTGAACGTCAATATGCTTTTCAACCCGCAGCTCAGAAGTGCTAATCTTTTTGTGCCGGGACTCATCGCCGTAATCCTGATGCTGGTTTCCGCGCTGATGACATCCATCTCCATCACCCGCGAAAAGGAGATGGGCAATATGGAAGTTTTGCTCGTTTCACCGTTAAAGCCGGTGCAAATCATTATCGGCAAAGTGTTGCCGTATTTAGTGCTGGCTTTCATCAATGTGTTGACCATTTTAGCACTGGCGCAATGGGTTTTTGATGTCCCTTTTCGAGGCTCATATGGTTTATTTTTGGCGGAATCACTGTTGTTTATCTTCACCGCTTTGGCGCTCGGCGTGCTTATTTCAACCAAAGCGAACGACCAGCAAACCGCGATGATGGTGGCTCTTGCGGGATTATTATTGCCAACAGTGCTGCTATCCGGGTTCATCTTTCCCATTTCAAGCATGCCGCAAATTCTGCAATGGATTAGCAATCTCATTCCCGCCCGCTGGTTTTTGGTGATTGTGCGAAGCATCATGCTTAAAGACGCGGGCTTGTTCTTTCTTTGGAAAGAAACGCTGATTTTAGCGGTGATGACGGCGGGGTTTATCGCGCTGAGTGTGAAGAGTTTTAAAGTGAGATTGGAGTGATGATTATATCGTTGAAAATGAAGCCGGTTTTATCCCCCTTTGAAGGGGGTAAGGGGGATGACCGATAGTTTTTTTTAAAGGTTTAAAACCATGAACAAGGACAACTTCTACTACAATAAAAATCTAAAAGAATTTGCCCGAAAACTTCGGAAAGATTCTACCAAAGCTGAAATTGTACTTTGGAAAGAAGTACTGCGTGGCGGGAAAATGCATGGATACACTTTTCTTCGACAGAGGCCGGTCTTAAACTATATTGCAGATTTCATGTGCAAGAGGTTAATGCTGATAATTGAAGTAGATGATTTTATGCATAAAAGTGAAGAACAGTGGAAATTGGATAAAGAACGTCAAAAAGAATTAGAAGAAGCTGGATTTACTGTTTTAAGGTTTACTGATGATGAGGTGCCGGCAGACCTGAGAAATGTTGAAAGAGTGATTGAATATTGGCTGCTCAATCATCTCCCTGCGCCCCCTTTAAAGGGGGATAATCCCAGGCCTTATCAAGATGGTGGTCCAATATGAGAACAATTCGTTTCTTACTTCAAAAAGAATTTCTGCAGATATTCCGAAACAAAGGAATGCTGCCGATTATCTTTTTGATGCCGGTCATTCAACTGGTGGTGCTTTCCTTCGCCGCAACTTATGAGCTGAAGGAAGTCGATTTCCATCTGGTGAATTTCGATCACTCTTCAATTTCGCAACGGCTGGTCAGCAAATTCCAGGCTTCCGGTTACTTCACCCTGCAGAGCCGCTCGTTTGATGTGGATGATGGCATCCGAAGAATGCGCAAAAATGAAGTCGATTTGGTATTGGTGATACCGCCTGAATTCGGAGAGCATGTACTATCGGGAAAACCCGCTTCCGTTCAACTCAATATTGATGCCGTTGACGGTGTTACCGCCGGTTTAATAATGGGATACAGCCGGGCAATTATTCGTGATTTTAGCGCGAATGTTCATCTCCAAATCAACAGGATATCCATAAATCGAGCAAAAGGGATCAAAATTATTCCCGCCAGCTGGTACAATCCCAATCTGGATTATATAAATTTTATGGTACCCGGCATTTTAGCTGTGCTCGTCTCAATGATCGGCATGTTTTTGTCCGGAATGAACATTGTGCGGGAACGCGAAATGGGTACCATCGAGCAGCTTAATGTTACGCCGATCATGCGCTACCAGTTTATCATCGGCAAACTGCTTCCTTTCTGGATTATCGGGCTTTTTGAACTGATTGTGGGACTCATCATCGCGCACTTCATTTTAGGCGTTCCGTTTTTGGGTAGCGTTTGGCTGCTGCTTGCCGTCGCCGGTATTTTTCTGCTGGTGGTGCAGGGCATCGGGCTTTTCATCTCAACCATTACTGACACTCAGCAGCAAGCGATGTTCATCGCCTGGTTTTTGATGGTGGTCTTCATTTTGATGGGCGGATTGTTCACTCCCATTGAAAGCATGCCGGATTGGGCTGAGAAACTGACCTTTATCAATCCCATCGCTTATTTTATCAAAATTATGCGAATGGTGATGTTGAAAGGTTCCGGCTGGAATGAAGTATGGCGTTTGGCAGGAGGACTGGCGTTGATGGCGGTCATCATTCTACCCGCTGCTGTTTTGCGGTATAGAAAATCGACTATTTGATTTTTTACTATGAATTCTCCAAATCCTTTGTCAGGTCTTGAATGAATTCCTTTAACTCAGGCAAATCTTTTTTAACAGTTTCCCAAACTACATGTACATTAACTCCCATATAATCATGAATCAGTTTATTTCTCATTCCTTTCATATCGCGCCAAGGTATATCTTGATATTCTTTTTGAATTGAATTAGGAATTTTATTTGATGCTTCTCCTAAAATTTCCAGTGCCCTGATGACGGCGAAAATCGTTTTTTCATCCTGTGCAAATTCATCATAACTCATTCCTGAAGTGAATTTTTCTGCTTTTTCAACAGCCTGCAGCATATCATTCAAGTAGTCAAGATAAGAGTTAGCGAAACTCATAGAGCAATAGCTTCTTCTTTGATACGAGTGCTTATATTAGTTTTAAGCGCATCTTTCATAACTAAATCTACTTCAATGCCGAGTTCATCAGAAAGGTAGTTTTCTAAGTTCACAAATTTAATAAATCCCGGTGTTTCAGTGAAAGTTACCAGTAAATCCAGATCACTTATCGAAGTTTGCTCATTTCTTACATACGATCCAAACAGACTTATCGACTCTACCTTATACTTTTCCTTGAGATAAGGAAGCTCATCCTTAAGAACTTCAACAATTTTATTTAGGGTTAAGGGAGGATTCATAAAATTTTTATTTAAATCTTTCTTATAAATATAAACATTTTGCAGCTATTGTTTAATTTGGATTGCTTCATCCCCCCAAACCATCTCAAAAGCTTCTTTTTTATTGAACCCTTTGGCTTTTTTGACCCATTTCCCATCCTGTTCAACCCGCACGAAACCTTGTTCTAAAGGTTTATTGGGATTTTTAAGCTCAAGCCGGTGATGCAGTTCGTTTAACCGTTCTTTATGCTGCATAAAATGCATTTTTCGTCGGTATTGCAGCCGTTCGGATAGGTTTTTTATTCGATCATGATGATTGGATACTTTCTGCTTTACGGCCATCAAGGCGTGAGATTGAACCAGTTGCTGAATGAATTCTTTATGAGTACTCAGACAGCCGCTGATAGCATCATGCAAACGGGTTGAAAGGCCGTCGGCAAAGAGACGAATTTCGTTTACATCAGGCGCGGCCAGAATAGCGGCTTGCGTGGGGGTGGCAGCGCGGGCATCGGCTACAAAATCGGAGATACTGAAATCGACTTCGTGTCCCACAGCGCTGATGATCGGCACTTTGCAGTCAAACAGGGCACGGGCAACGGCTTCTTCATTAAAAGGCCAGAGATCTTCGAGCGATCCGCCACCTCGGCCTATAATCATCACATCAACAGGTTGTCTTTCAGAAAAATAACTAATGGCTTTTACCAGCTCGGGCGCGGCATTTACGCCTTGAACGCTGGCGTGATGAAGATGTACTTTCGCCACCGGCCAGCGTCGT